>JBIQMB010000193.1:0-6350 GCA_044463745.1 Chitinophagaceae bacterium
TTTAAGATTCATACCAACTTTTAGTCCATTGAAAAACAACAGAATATACTTAGTAATTAATTATTACCTGTCCGGTTTCGAACCGGGTAGTGTCCGGTTTTGATACAACATGTTAAACAGGCGATTTTACCCTAACCCCGGCAGCTTAAACCGCATGACCACCTCGCCGGTTTCCTTATCTATTTCAACCCTTTTGTTCTCGAAGGCTGAATCTTTTCCGGTAGCCATCTTCAGCAGGCCGGAGAGAAATTCCATTCCGTGGTTGAGGACACTTTCCATAGCTTCTGTGTGGCCGTGCGTTTCGCTGGCGGCAGGCGGTACTTCCTCTTCAGCGGCAATACTTGCTTCCTCTTCGCGGATCAGGTCTGCCAGCGATTCTCTATCTTCACCGGTGATGGTTTCCGCTACTTCCTCGTCTGGTATTTCGGTGGAATCCATCCCTTCTATCACGTCTTCCAGTTCTTTTAAAAACTGCGCCCGGCCTGATGCAGAGAAGTCCACTTCATCCATACCGTTTGCATTCAGCACGCCATCAAAAAGGTTTTGTTTGAGCGACAGGCCTGCCGCGATTTTTACTTCTATGGAATCGCGGGTGATGAAATTGATTACTGTAAGCTGATTGTTTCGCTGGCCCAGCCGGTCTATACGTCCGATGCGCTGGTTCTTTTTGGCGGGGTTCCATGGAAGCTCGAAATTAATAACGGTATCGGCCACCTGCAGATTGAGACCGCTGCCGCCGGCTTCGGTCGAAAGAAACACCTGGCACGACGGCTCATTTTCAAACTTTTTAATGAGCTTGTTCCGGTTTTTCACCTGCACCTTTCCTGTTAGCTGGGCATAGCCGATACCTTCCTCGCGAAGCATTCCGCCAATCAAATTCAGCATAGTGACCCATTCGGAAAATATGATGATCTTTCTCCGGTTATTTTTCAAATCCAACTTTTCAAGCAGGATGTGTTTTAGCTCCTCCAACTTGGGTGAGTGATATGTTTCTTTATCAATGAGATAGGTACTGTTGCAAACCATCCGCATATTATTGAGCAGCAGCATTAACTTCTGCCAATCGTAAGGCGAAATATATTTTTTCCGCAGAATAGCCGCTACGCCGGATGCAAAACCATTATGGTAATCAGCCTGAATGGAATGCATGCTCACCGGCACGTTGATTTCCGTAACCGTAGGCAATTCTTTGATCACCTCTTTTTTTTCTCTGCGAATTAGTATGGATTGCAGCCTTTCGTTTAAGTTTTGCAGGTTGTAATAGCCAACGATCTTGTCTTTCTTATGCGTGTCGAAGAAACAATGCTGATAGGAAAATTCCCACAGCGGCGACAGAAATGCAGGATCCAAAAACTGCATGAGCGAATAGAGATCTACCAGCCTGTTTTCTATAGGCGTACCGGTGATGATAAGTGCGTGTTTCTTTTGCAGCTTGCTGATGTTTTGAGCCGTAATGGTTGAAAAATTCTTGATGCGCTGCGCTTCGTCTAAAATGATAAAATCGGTATCCATTCGGTTCATCGCCCTTACATCGCGCAATACAGTTTCGTAATTGGCTATGAGAAAATATGCCTGACTTTCGCGATAGATTTTCTCCCTTTCCTGTGGAAATCCTGAAACAACTTCCGCTTCTTCTTCGCTGAATTTTTCTATCTCCTGTTTCCATTGGTCTTTCAGCGAAGCCGGACAAATGATGAGGCAGCGTTTGAAGCCGAACAATTTTTTCTTGATGACTGCCGTACCGATTGCCTGAAGGGTTTTTCCCAGCCCCATCTCGTCGGCTATGATGGCACTTTCTTTAAATACGGCAAACTCAATTCCTTTTTTCTGATAAGGAAAAAGGTTAGCCTTCACTAAAGAGAAATCCGGAGTTTCCGTATTTTTCATCACCGCTAACATTTCTTCATCCCAGGCTTTCCGCACTTTTTCATCCACTTCGGGACGTATTTTTATTTGCGGAAACTGCTGGGCGTCGCGGATGAAAAGCAGAAAGTCCTTCACATTATTTTCGTCGATATTTCTTTTATCGCCAAAGTATTTCGTAATCAGTTCCTGCTCGCCTGGCTTGAGCGTGTGCGGATAATACCACGAAATTCTATAGTCCTCTAAAGGGTCCAGAAATATTTCTATGAAGGGATAGGTTTTATCCAACCGGTTGTACAATCCCTTGTTCGTCTTCAATTCGTTGAACGCAAACATGATGTGCTTGGTGGTGCCCAGTTTATTGGTCTTGAGGTCCGGATTATCAATATACCCGGTTTCGTTTTCAAAGTCGCGCAGGGTGATTTTGTAATGAACTCCTTTTTCGTTTACAAGGTCGTGTTCTCCGTAAATGTTATCTGCAAAGGTGATGCGGTAATTGGCTCTGGAGGCTTTTTCCTTCCGCTCTTCCAATACTCTTTTCATCATGCCTTCGCGGGTATAGACCCTGCCCTCGGGATGTATCCTGGGTGCCGTATTGCCCAGGTCTTCTTTTATCTGCAAAAGAGCAGCAATACCGTAACTATCCCATTCTGTCTCCTTGTCTTTACGGCTGTAAAACCAAGTATCATTTGTTTGGGCAATGGTCAATTCCAAAGAATCCTCATCGGGCAATTGTATCAGTACCTCCCAGCGATCTTTGGCGTAGGTCAGCACCTGGCAAGCGCCAAGGAGATACAGCTTTTCCCCCCTTCTATATTCGGATTTGGTGATTTCTTGCGATTCCTTCAATCTTTTCAAAAGATGCACTATTTTCTCTATGATCTCTTCTGAAACAGTGGTTTCTTCTGCCATCGATATTTTTTGGTGGTGAAGTTAGAGTATATGATTCAATGTGACAGGGTAAAATTGATAAGGGTATAGTTAAATAGTAATATTAAAGCCATTTTTTGAACGGATAAATGCCAAGTTGAGATCGAATCAGCACAATAAGCGCGAAATTTTGTTACTACACGAGGATATGACACTTTTACTCTGATCGCAATGATTCAACAGGATTGACGAAGGCAGCTTTAACAGCTCGATAGACAACTGTCAGGAACGCAGTCAATAGAGTAACAATTAAGGTCATGGCAAAAACCCATCAATGAATCTGTATCCGGTATTCGTAATTTTGTAACCATTTGTGCATTACCCACCATGCAATCGGAAAAGCTATCAGGGAAGCAACCAATGATAATCGAAGAAAATCTTTCGATAACAGAACCACAATCTGACTAATGTTTGCACCTAATACTTTTCTTAGCCCAATTTCTTTTGCCCGCTGATGGATAGTATAAGTAGAAAGGCCAAACAAACCAATGCTCGCCAATATGATTGTTCTGCACCCAAATACCGATGAGCATAACAGCCGCCATACCAATGGCCAATCCGGAAATATTGATGACAGAAAAACCTTTGTTTCTGGAGAGATTTCGGAAGGCAATTTTAAAATAATTCTTGAGCATAATACTTTTTTAATTTTAAGGCTGATGGCGATTATGACGAAGCATCACCTGCAATTACATGCAGACATTCATGTTTGCTGCACCATTTCGCTGTTGTTTTGGCTAATGTTTTGTAGATTTGAGTACCACTTAAAAGAATGATCATGGAACAAATAGTACTCACAGTAGATGCATCTACTGCAAAAAAATGGCAAAACGCTTCTGCAGAAGTGAGGGAGCGGCTTGAGAAAAATATTGAAGAACAAATAAACATTCTTTCTCGATGTGAAAAGGCTGACGATTTTTTTGCACTGCTTGACAAGATCAGCGATCAGGCAGTAAAAAATGGCCTTACCGAAGAAATCCTTGAAAAGCTGTTGAATGAGGAATGAATCATTCGTCATCGATACAAATACTCTAATCAGCGCTTTTATTTTCAAGCATTCAAAACCGCGAAAAGCGCTGCAAAAGGCTGTTGACCACGGAAATATATTACTAGGTGAACAGACATACAAGGAGCTGGAAGAAGTTTTCCTACGACCAAAATTTGACAAGTACATTGCTCCGGAAGACAAATCTTTAGTTTTAAAGGAATTTAGAGAACTGGCAATTTTCTGTGAAGTATCCGAAACCATCACCGAATGCCGCGATCCCAAAGACAATAAATTCTTAGAACTGGCGGTGGCAGCGAAGGTAACCTGCATCATCAGCGGCGATGCCGATCTTCTTATTTTAAATCCTTTCCGAAATATTCCCATTTTGAATGCTGTTGACTTTCTAAACACTTTTTAAAATAGCGGCTAACCCTTCATTTCCCGCGCCACCTTTCCATAATAATAATCTGATTTTATATTCAGCGCCGCCGTTTCCAATTCCTTTTTCAGGCTTTCACTCTGCGGCATATTTCCGGCGATCTTCTGCAGCACTTCAGCCTGGGAATAATCAGATTTGATCTTGCCGGTGTAACCGATTAGCTTACTCCACTCGGCCTCATCCTTCATTTTGACGTCTATCAGCTTTGATAAAACCTGTGATTGATAGTAGGCGCTGTTCGTATTTTGCATGGCGGCAATAGTTTTTACCTTGAGTTTTTGTTTGTTATTTCCATTGTTGATATTTACCTCAAAGTGATTGTTCGCCCGCGAAGTGAAAGTATTTTTTTGAGCCGATCCGGTTGTGACTAAAAAGACGGCGGAAAGAAGCAGCAAGAAATTTTTCATGATATGTTGTTTTAAATATTGGCAAGTGGCTGGTTTGTTTTTAAAAGAAATTCGATTAGAAATGATACCGCCAATTGCGTATCGTGGCAAAATTAGTTGATCATCAGTCAGTTACAGATTCGCAGTACATTTATGCTGTTCGCTTTTAACACAACGGTGTACGGTTTTGATACACCGACAACAGAGTGTAAAAATTGCTGTTGTTGTGCCTTTTATTATAGACGAAGACTTAAGTTTTTTATTATAGAGGTTTACTTAATTTGACACCTGGGTTGGTGTTCCTCGCCACCCATTGGATAACCGACATTGATTCATCATTCTTAACTCCTCTACTCCACCTTTAGGCTATCCACAGGATTAGCCCTACCTGCCCTAAAAGACTGAAACCCTACTGCCACAATAGCTACCAATACCAAAATAGATGCGGCCACCAAAAATATCCACCACTGCATATTAATGCGGTAGGCAAAATTCTCCAGCCATTTATCTGCGGATAATATTGCTACCGGCATCGCGATGAGAAACGATACCAATACGAGCAGGATAAATTTTCCTGACAGTAGCCTGACGATTTCCGAAACGGATGCTCCAAGTACCTTACGAATGCCAATCTCTTTTGTGCGACTGCGCGCGGCGTAAACACTTAATGCAAAAACACCCATGGTGGCTATCAACAGAGACACTACGGTAAGCCAGAAGATAATGTGGTCAAATCGTTCATATTTCGCAAACAACTTTGCAAAATCATCATCCAGCCAGGAATACCGAACAGGTAATCCCGGCTCCATTTGCTTCCAAAAATTAAGTACCGCGCCGAGTGTCTGCCGGATGTCGCGTGAATCAATTTTTACAAATACCTGACTTAGACCGCCGAAATTTCGTGGATCTTCCACTCCCATGATAAATACAAAAGGTTGCACAGGTTTTTCATATCCCTCCATCCGGGAGTCTTTGGTCACACCAATTATATTGTAGGTTTTTTCCATCAATTCAAATTTTTGCCCCAGTGCATTTTTCCAACCAAACTGAGCGGCGAGGGTTTCATTGATAACCGCCGCATCTACAGTATCTTTTCCGTAAGCGGTAGAAAAGGCTCGACCCTGCGTCAGCGGAATGCCCAGGATTTTAAAATAATCGTAATCAACAAGGCTAAACGCCACCTCCAATATTTTACCTTCACTATTTTTTGCCTGCTGATTATTTAGTGCCGTCATACCCGGATATGAACTGCCCGCACTAACATCGGCAACCCCTGGAATTTTCATCAGGGAACTTCTGATAAAAGCGGACTGATCGGCAGGCTGACCCGGAAAGATGTATGTTTGAACCGGCTCTATCCTAAGTACCTGCGTGCTGTTAAAGCCGGGATCGCTTCGCTGCATATAGTGTAATTGCGACGACACAATGAAAATACAAATAAGGAAACAAGATGCGATCCCATACTGTATTACGATGAGCGAATTTTGAAACCATCCCGCCTTTTCCGGGGAGCCACCACCACCTTTAAGTACTTTCACCGGTTCTTGAGAAGAAAGAACATAAGCGGGATAAATACCTGTTATAAAAGAAGTGACCAGCAGCACAATCAGTAGCTGAATGAGAAGCCGCAAATTCTCCCTTTGGTTAAGCGAATTCCAGATATCCACGTTCAAGTGAAACCGATGGTTGATCCAATCATTAAACAGCATGACCACGCCTGCTGCCAGTAACAGGGATATCATGC
>JBIQMB010000194.1:0-6342 GCA_044463745.1 Chitinophagaceae bacterium
GATGTAAAACAAAAACGTAGTTTGCTCATACCCACCAGAATCGGTAAAGATGGTTCTCTTCAGGAATGGGCTGAGGATTGGGGACAAACTGAGGAGTCGCATCGCCACGTATCAGGACTGTACGGTCTGTATCCGGGAAATGAATTTACCTATGATCAGACACCTGAATTTATGGAAGCTTCTAAAAAAGTACTGCTGCAAAGGGGCGATGGGAGTACTGAATGGTCAAGGGCATGGAAGGTCTGTCTTTGGGCAAGGTTAGCCGATGGAGATCATGCGTTAAGAGTTTTGAAGGGATACTTTAAGGATGAATGCCACATGCAATTATTTTCAGGAAGAGGCAAGGTTATGCAGATTGATGGAACAATGGGGGTAGCCGCGGGGATACTGGAAATGCTTGTACAGTCGCACGTAGAAACAATCAGTCTTTTACCTGCCTTGCCACAAGAATGGGAAAGTGGAAAACTTGAAGGGGTGGCTGTTCGGGGAGGTTTCGTGCTCGATTTTTCATGGGTTAATCACAAGATAAAATCGCTGTCAGTATCATCAAAAAAAGGAGGCGTATGCTCAATGAAGATTGGTGAAAAAATACGGATTACGAATAACGGGAAAAAAGTCAAATATCAGGTAAAACCCGGGAATATCATCGCCTGGCAGACTGAGCCTGGAGAGGTATATCAAATTGTTGTTTATTGATAATACAGAATGATTGAGTAATCGTTATTTATTTTTTCTTTGAGTGAAATAAGCGGAGAAAAATTAGAAGAGTTCAAACGAGCAAATTTTTAAAGGAAACCACAATTATCAAATTTGAGGAATAAATCAATGCGTTATGAATCTCTCCTACATTGATCTTGCTATCATTGCTATATACCTTATAGGCATTGTGATTATTGGTATCTATGCCGGTAGGGGTTTTAAAAAGCAGTCAACCGGAAATTATTTTCTTGCTGGAAGATCCTTAGGATGGGGTGTAGTAGGCGCTTCTCTTTTTGCCTCAAATATATCGACTATTCATATTGTTGGTTTTGCCGAGTCAGGCTTTACCTCCGGCCTATCCGATGGTATATTCGAATGGATGGCTGTTCCTTGTCTTGTTTTTCTGGGTATTTTTATTACTCCTTTTTATTTTAAAAATAAAGTAGCAACTATACCAGGCTATTTCGAAAATCGATTTGATGGAGCTTCGCGTACTTTTATGGTCATTTTCGCAATACTTACTGCGCTATTGATTCATATAGGCATAAGTTTGTATGCAGGTGCTACCATTATGAAAGAATTTTTTGGTCTCAATCAGTTCTGGGGTATTCTTATTATATCTTTTTTTACTGCTTTATATACTATTGTAGGCGGTTTAAAGGCGGTTGCAGTTACTGAGACGATTCAATCCGTAATGCTTTTGGGTGGAAGCGTTCTGATTACTGTTTTTGGTCTATACATGCTTCCGAAGGCGGGAGTCCATGATTTTACCGATTTCAAAGCGAGTATCAGACCAGGCAGCCTCTCAATGCTGAGGTCTGACAGTACTGTAGAAAAAATTGGTGGTATACCATGGTATGCCGTGTTTTTAGGATATCCAATATTGGGTATCTGGTATTGGTTCACGGATCAGACAATCGTACAACGTACCCTTGGTGCAAAATCTGAGAAAGATGCCAGAATAGGTCCGATGTTTACGGCATTTTTAAAATTTACACCTGTTTTTTTTATGCTGCTGCCAGGAATGTTTGCGTATATCTTATTTAAAGGGAAGATAGATGCTGCTGGTGGCGGCCAAACCTACTCGATACTTGTGCATGAATTACTACCTGTTGGTTTGGTGGGGGTAGTAATAGCTTCCCTGCTTGCTGCACTTATGAGTTCTGTAGCTGCGGCGCTCAACAGTTCTTCGACTCTGGTGTCCTTAGACATTGTAAAACGAATTCGACCACAAACTTCAGATATTGGACTGGTTAATATTGGAAAGGTTACCGCCTTTATCGTTATGATTATTTCAATGTCTTTTTCAATGATTGCCGGTACTAAAGGAGGCTCGATTATTACAATAGTTAACTCTATTGGCTCAAGTATTGCCCCCTCGATTTCTGCTGTTTTTATGTTGGGTTATTTTTGGAAGCGGGGAACCAAAGAAGCCGCTAAGGTTACCTTTCTTGCCGGCTTAATTCTGGGCATATTAATGTTCTCATTGGATTTTCCGGATAAAAATGGTGTAAAACTGATAACAGATTCATGGGGTATAATTTTTATGATGCAAGCATGGTGGGCATTTGTAATATGCTGCTTTATATTTGTCATCGTTAGTTTTATAACCCCCAGCCCTTCAATAGAGCAGCAGCATTACACATTTAATCGACAAACTTATTTCGGAAAAATTAAAAACCTGCTTGATTACAGAATTGTTGGTACGTTTATTATTCTGTTTTTGGCTGTATTGTGGATCTTTTTAGAGTACCTGGCCTAAGCGCTACGCTTTTTTTGACCGGGTGATTTCAAAATGATTCGCAATAAAAATGTTAAGCAGAATTGCTCAATAAATGGGCGTGTGCTTCATTTTCAAAAACTCTGTTTCTTTAATTATGTGATTAATAACTGTGAAATCAAGATAACACAATTAATCGCCCTGATAATGATAAAGAACCTGAACAGATCATTTTAATTTTATGCCTTAATAAATTTGTGATGTTGAAGTATTACTTATTTAGTTTTCTCTGTCCGGAAAATAGGGGCGGGTTTATGAAAGTCAAGGTTATTGTTTTATGGTTCGTGCTCGGTACATTCTTAGTACCCAATGTTTATTCTCAGACTTCGCTAACATTAGAGGATATTTTTACCAACGGTACGTATCGAGAAGAAGGTAATGGCCCTGTGAGATGGATGAAAGACAGCAAAGGCTATTCTACGCTTGAGGATAACAAGCTTTATGGTGGTAAAGATATAGTTCGGTATGCCGCAGAAACAGGGTCCAAGAGTATTATTGTTTCTGCAAAGCAATTGATTCCAGAAGGGAAAAGTAGACCTTTGGTAATTGCAAATTATGAATGGTCGGATGACAATACCAAGCTTCTGATTTTTACGAATACTCGACGTGTTTGGCGCTATAATACGCGTGGTGATTATTGGGTACTAAATATAAAATCAGGCAAATTACAGCAGGTTGGTGGCTCGTTGGAGGCTACCACGTTGATGTTTGCCAAATTTTCACCTGATGCCTCCAGGGTCGCCTTTGTAAGTCATCAAAATGTTTATGTTGAGGATTTGGCAACACAGAGGTTAATTCAATTAACCCGTGATGGCGGAGAAAATATCATTAATGGCACCTTTGATTGGGTGTATGAGGAGGAGCTTGATTGTAGGGATGGGTTTCGGTGGAGTCCGGATGGGAAAAACATTGTTTATTGGCAATCAGATACCAGGGATATCGGAACCTTTTATTTAATCAATAATATAGATTCTATTTATTCGAAACCCCTTCCTTTTCCATATCCTAAAGTAGGTACGAAACTTAGCGCGGTTAAAATAGGGGTGGTCAGCGTAGATGGTGGTTTAACGAAATGGTTTGACATACCGGGTGCGCCCGCAGATCATTATCTTGCTCGTATGGACTTTATTCCCAATTCAGATGATGTTATGATACAACAACTGAACAGAGAACAGAATACAAATAAAGTTTGGATTGGAAACATTAAGAATATGGGATTGAAAAATATTCTTATCGAAAAGGATAATTCATTTCTTGATCTGCATGATGACACCAGATGGTTGAGAGGTGAAAAATATTTTACATGGACAAGTGAGCGCGACGGATGGAAACATTTATACTTAATATCAAGAGATGGCAAGCAGACGAGTTTGATAACAAAAGGAGAATTTGATGCAGTTCAAATTAGTTGTATTGATGAGAAAAATGGATATGTGTATTTTATTGCCTCTCCAGACAATTTTACTCAACGTTATTTATATCGCAGCAGGTTAAACGGAAAGGGCATGCCTCAGCGTGTAACGCCGAAAGAATGGGGCGGGCAGGCATCTTACCAGATTTCTGCGGATGCGAGTTGGGCAATCGCAACTTTTCAGAATGCAACCACTCCACCAGTGATATCGCTTATAAGTTTGCCGGATCATAGGGTAATGCGTACGTTAGAAGATAACCATCAACTTGCAGAAAAATGGAATGCTTTGAAATTAAATTCAAAGTCATTTTTCAGAGTTGATATAGGTGATGCGGTACTGGATGCATGGATGATAAAACCTAAATCTTTTGATGCATCCAAAAAGTATCCCGTTTTATTTTACGTTTATGGTGAACCAGCCGGTTCAACCGTTCAGGACAAATGGGAAGGTGGGGCATTGTGGGATCAATATATGGCTCAGCAGGGTTATGTGGTCATTAGCATTGATAACAGAGGCACTAAGACTCCACGCGGTAAAGTCTGGCGGAATTCCATTTATGGCCAGATAGGCATTCTTGCATCTGAAGATCAGGCCAAGGCAGCGATTAAAATATTTGAACTCTTTCCATTTATTGATACCTCAAGAGTAGGAATGTGGGGGTGGAGTGGAGGTGGACAAATGACCTTGAATTGTATGTTCAGGTATCCGGAAATTTATAAAACAGGGTTGGCTGTTTCCTTTGTCTCAGATCAGAGACTTTATGATGCAACTTATCAGGAACGTTATATGGGATTACTTACTTCAAATATGAAAGGATATCATGACGGGTCTCCAATCAATTATGCAAAAAATTTGCAAGGGGACCTTATGATTATACATGGTACCGCCGATGATAATGTACATTATCAAAGTTTTGAGATGCTTGCTGATGAGCTTATAAAACACAATAAGCTTTTCTATATGATGTCTTATCCCATGCGTGCACATGGTATTTACGAAAGAGAAAATACTTCACTTCATTTGAGACGAACCATGGAGCGATATTGGAAAGAACATTTGATGACCTTAAAAGAAAAATAATAAAAATGGTAAATTTTCCAAGTATTTTCAATGACGTCATAGGTCCTGTAATGCGCGGCCCGTCAAGCTCTCATTCTGCAGCCGCTCTGAGGATTGGAAGATTTTGCAGAGATCTGATGGATGGTGATATATCCCATATTGTAATCGATTTTGACCCGGACGGATCTCTCGTAAATACTCATAGAGGCCAGGGTTCAGATTTTGGGCTATTTGGTGGTATTCTTGGTTGGGAAGCTGACGATCCTCGGCTCCCGCACTCTGAACAATTTCTTGAACAATTAGGTATTACCGTTGAATTTCGTACCCGAAAATTAGAAGTCGACCACCTGAATACCTATCATATTACGTTGCGGAACATAAAGGAAACTAAATCTCTCACTGCAATCTCTACGGGAGGGGGCATGATTGAGGTGGTTGACATTGACGGTGTGAAAGTATCAATGTTTGGTGATTTTTTTGAAACCCTGATTTACTACAAGAACGCGAAAAAGTTAAATGACCTGATTGAGAAGATGATACCGTATGATTATTTAGATACACATTTGGGTGTTAATGGATTTATTGAAATTAAAAGTCAGTCATTTCCTGATGAGGAATCCTTAAAACAACTATGGGCCACGGGAGATATCTTGTCGGTAAAGAAGTTAGCTCCTGTACTCCCTGTATTATCGAGAAAAAATCCTGAAGTGCCTTTCAGTACGTGTAATGAAATGTTGGAATACAATAAGGATAAAAATCTGTCGATTTATGAATTGGCTGTTTTTTATGAAACAGAAAGAGGAAACCTGTCTGAACAGGAAGTTCTGGATAAAATGTTGAAGATAGTAAAAGTCCTTAGGGAGTCGATCAAGCAAGGATTAAATGGCACAGATTACAACGATCGATTATTGGGCAGTCAATCGGTAGAATTTAAACGCAGCCTTGAGAGTAATAAATTAATTCATGCGGGTGTTTTAAACAATATTATCATGTTTGTTTCTGCTCTGATGGAGGTTAAAAGCTCAATGGGGGTTATAGTAGCAGCTCCTACAGCCGGGTCATGTGGTGCTCTACCTGGTGCTGTTCTTGGTGTTGCTGATATGTTAAGGATTCCTGACGAAGTGGTGGTGGAAGCATTCTTAGTCGCGGGATTGATTGGTATTTTTATTGCTAATCAAGCGACGTTTGCTGGTGAAATTGCTGGTTGTGGCGTTGAATATGGATCTGGTGGAAGTATGGCAGCTGCGGGTATAGTTTATATGGCAGGCGGTTCCATACTCCAATCCTTATCAGCATCTTCACTTCTTTTGCAAAGTATGCTCGGTATGACATGCACACCCATTGCAAACAGGGTAGAAGCACCATGCCTGGGAAATAATATTTTGGCTGCAA
>JBIQMB010000195.1:0-6337 GCA_044463745.1 Chitinophagaceae bacterium
TTTGCCCATAGCAAAAGTAAAAGTCACGAACGACGGGCAGAAAGGAAATCATTCCTATTCTTATAATGATATGAACCCGACGCAAGGAACGCAATATTACCGATTAAAGATGCTGGACATTGATGGTTCGTTCAACTATAGTGAAGTGGTAAAAGTTGACTTTGGATTTGATTTACCGGTAAAGGTTTTCCCAAATCCCGCTACGCATTATGTTGATCTAAAGAATGTATCAGGATATAACGCATTAAAGATTGTCAACCTGAACGGGCAAACCGTTTATTCTAAGAAGATAACCGGAAATGAGGACCGTGTTGATATCGGCCAACTGGCATCCGGAATTTATGTTCTTCATTTAAGCGGTAATCAGAAAGAGCAAAAAATAAAGCTAATGAAAAAATAAGCCCGGGTGAAAGGTGTTTTTTATGTTTTTCAAAGTCCGTTCATAACGAGCGGACTTTGTTTTTTTATTCGGTTGAGTAATTCTCATCACCGGGAGAGGTGGACTTTTTTTTCTTTGCCTAAACCCGGATTTAAACTGCCTGTCTCGGCCAAACCGCTTTTCCCAAGCCTCTTCACAAGGTTTATTTTTCAGGTAAGATTTTCTTTACTACCTTCAATATATAACACCAAAAACATTCAATCATGAAACACTTACTCTTTGTTTGTTTCCTGTTTTGTGCCACAGGAGGTTATGCGCAGGAGGTGCTGCCTGCTGACGTACAAATTAAAACCGCACTTTTGGCCGCTCCGGAGGCCGAAAGAAATGACGCAACCGTTTTGGGTTACGATAATAGCGGAAAGTTAATCACCCTGAAAAAAGGCAGTGGTAAATTAATCTGCCTTGCAGATGACCCAAAGAAAGAGGGCATCCAGGTTTCATGCTATTCAGCAAATCTGGAACCGTTTATGGCCCGTGGACGGGAGCTGTTAGCTGAAGGGAAAACTGAAGAAGAAAAGCAAAAAATCAGGGAGCAAGATGCTGCTGACGGCAAACTTAAAATGCCGGATGCGCCTAACATTTTATATGTTTTATCCGGAAAAGAAGAGAATTATAATAAATCGACCGGCGAACTAAAGGATGGGTATATGCGATATGTATTTTACGTACCTTATGCTACAACCGAATCAACCGGTTTATCTCCCAAACCATCGGGACCCGGTGTGCCATGGCTGATGGATCCGGGATCTTATAAAGCGCATATCATGATATCGCCTCCACGTAAATAACGGATTACAACATTGATTATCAAAATAATATTGCAGGTAAGGAATTCACCCGACCGGCATTTTTATTTTCAATGATGAGCATGAATTATCCGATTCTTCCTTCCTTAATTTCCTCTACTACCGAAGGATCGAGCAGGGTGGTGGTATCGCCCAGGTTTTGCATTTCGCCTTCCGCTATCTTTCTTAGGATTCTTCTCATAATTTTTCCGCTTCTTGTCTTGGGTAGCCCTTTTACAAACTGAATTTTTTCAGGCCGCGCAAAGTGCCCTATTTCTTTATTTACCGAATCATTGATTTTGGCCAGTGCTTCTTCTTCAGGAGTCTGGCCATCAAGAATTACAAAAGCGTAAAGAGCCTGCCCTTTGATATCGTGCGGATATCCGACCACCGCACTTTCCACCACACTATCCTGAATATTAATCGCGTTTTCTACTTCGGCGGTTCCGATGCGATGACCACTTACATTGATGACATCATCCACCCGGCCGGTAATCCGGTAAAATCCATTCTCATCCCTGAGCGCACCATCGCCGCTGAAATAATAACCCGGGAAGGTTTCGAAATAATTCACACGGCACCGTTCGTGATCCCCGTAGGTAGTGCGTAATATCGAAGGCCACGGAAACTTCATGCAGAGATTTCCGGAAACATTATTTCCTTCCAGCAGTTTTCCATCTCCATCTAACAAAACAGGTTGCACACCCGGCAGAGGAAGTGTAGCCATGGTGGGGATGGATGGGGTAACACCGGCAAGCGTTGATATCAGGATGCCTGCATTCTCGGTCTGCCACCAGGTATCAACCACCGGACATTTTTTCTTCCCTACATTATCATAATACCATTGCCAGGCTTCGGCATTGATGGGCTCGCCCACACTTCCCAATACTTTCAGAGAACTCAGGTCTTTTCCTTCGAAATGTTCCAGCCCGTACGACATAAGGCTGCGGATAGCAGTAGGTGCTGTATAAATAATGTTGACCTTATATTTATCCACTATATCCCAGAACCTGCCCGCATCAGGCCATGTAGGGATCCCTTCAAACATCAGCGAAGTAGCACCGGCAGCCAGCGGGCCATACACAATATAACTGTGTCCGGTTATCCAGCCGATATCTGCCGTGCAGAAATAAATATCTCCGGGCTTATACTGAAATACATTTACGAAAGTGTACGTAGTGTACACCATATATCCGCCGGTTGTATGTACCACGCCTTTGGGTTTACCGGTTGATCCGGAAGTGTAGAGAATAAACAGCATATCTTCTGCATCCATCTCCTCTATCGGATCATTTAAGGTTTGTCCCTCTAATTTGGCTACCTCATCATGCCACCACAGATCGCGTCCTTCTTTCATTTCTACTTCTGAATTCGTCCGCTTGAGTACGATCACTTTTTTCACGGTTGTTTCTCCTTCAAGTGCTTTGTCCATGGCCTGCTTCAGGTCTATGACTTTAGACCCCCTGAATGCGCCATCAGAAGTGATTGCAAAGGAGCAATGAGAGTCGGCAATACGATCGCGGATGCTCTTGGCACTGAATCCCCCAAATACGATATTATGAATGGCCCCAATGCGCGCGCAGGCCAGCATGGCAATAGCCAGTTCCGGAACCATGGGCATATAAATACAAACACGGTCGCCTCTGTTAACACCATTGTTTTTGAGTACTACAGCAAATTCTATAACCTTATCCAGCAGTTGCTTATAAGTGAGCGTAACCGTACTTTCTTTAGGATCGTTTGGCTCCCAGATGATGGCCGGTGTATCGGGCTGTGTCTTTGACCATCGGTCGAGGCAGTTCTCCGTAATGTTGAGCTTTCCCCCAATGTACCATTTTACGCGTGGCTCCGTAAAATTCCACTCAAGCATTTTGTCCCACTTCTTTCTCCAAATAAAGTTTTCTGCAATCTCAGCCCAAAAGCCTTCAGGATCCTCGACACTCTTTTTATAAACCTGGTCGTACTGCTCCCTGCTTTTAATTTGATAAGGATAATCCATGATAATAACAAATTATTGATGTTGGTTAAAAAAATACTCAGTTAAGGTTTGTTTCTCTCTGGTTTTTCAAATGCATGTGAAGGTATGGCAGCACATGATTTCCGCAGGTTCGCAACGCGTTTCATCCTCTGTTTTATACCCCATAAAATTAAACAACTTCATCGTTTAATTTTAAATTTTCTCTCGTTCCTTTACTTCATCCGGCGTGGGGATGATGGCGCGGTAAAGTGTATCCTCTATTTCGCCCCTGATGTTCATGGTCGATATTTTTAAATTTTCTCCTCCATCCGGGTTGACCCGATTGCTTAAAAATACATAAATTAAGTTATATTTTGGATCGATCCATACACAGGTGCCGGTATAGCCCGTGTGCCCGTAGGTTAAAGGCGATGCATAACGGGATGGATACGGACGCGGGTCTGTGGTGGTGTAGTTATCTTTTTGAGGTTTATCAAACCCAAGCCCACGGCGGCTTATAGTCGAATTATACGAAGTAAAAAGTTTAATGGTAGAATCGCTTAAATATCTTTTGCCGTCAAAGGTTCCACCATTCACAAGCATTTGCGAAAGAGCAGCCAGATCTTCTGCCCTGCTGAATAATCCGGCATGCCCGGCCACGCCGCCAAAGAGAGCGGCTCCCGGATCGTGCACGAACCCGCGTAATGGCTGCATCCGGAAATGCTTTTCAGTTTCTGTAGGAACAACCATTCGGGTATCGAAATTATTCAGTGGATTAAAGCCGGTTTCTGTCAGTCCCATCGGGTCGTAAAAATTTTGCTTCACGTATTTGTCCAATGGAAGCCCGGAAACCTCTTCTATAACTTTACCTAAGAAAATAAAATCGTTGTCACTGTAAACGTAATTGTTTTTCTTTCCGAGTTTACTTAGTAGAATGGTACGGTATAATGAATCCTCATAATCCGTTCTTAAATACAGATTTTGGGCTACCTGAATGCCGAATCGTTGACTTTTGGTACGGCTGAAATATTGCGGCAGCGGTTCACCCGTATCAGGATTAATCAGGCTCTTAAAAAAAGGGATATAAGAAACAAGACCCGCCTGGTGAAGCAGAATATCCCGCAAAGTCAGGTTTTTTTTATCACTCTTACGTACCCACGGCAGGTAGGTGCCGAGGGGTTTATCCAGATCAATTTTTTTTTCGTCGTACAGCTTCATAATCCCCAGGGTAGTGGCCATGATTTTGGTAACCGATGCCATATCAAAAATAGATTCGGTTGAGATTCTTTCCGGATCACCATAGTTATAAGTGCCGAATGCCTTCTCATAAAAAACCTTGCCATCTCTGGCGGCAAGCACTACCGCACCCGGAAAAGCTCCCTTATCTATTCCATTTAAAACAATAGAATCAATGGCGCGAAGCTTTTGTGCATCCATGCCCACCTCAGCAGGGAGCACTTTGTCCATAAGCCTTACTTCTGTATTGATGCCCGAACCGGACGGATAGGAATCGCAAACGGATACAGGAAGTTTTCCTTTGAAAGGCAGTTTTCCCATGAGCATATCGGCAGCCACATTCTGCGTAATCGCATCATCTTCGTAGCATGCCACCAGGTTTTGCGCCTGGCAGAAATACCGGAGGGCGTAAGGATTTCCGAAACTGAAAATGATGGCAGATGTGTTTTTTGATATCTGATCGATGAGTTCGGTGGCATTAACCGAAATGCCGTACTGATTGGCAGGATAGCGGTTGTACCGATGAACCCCAACGATTACTTTTTTGTATCTTGTTTGTAATAGATGAACAGTACTGAGGATTCGGCGAACGCCCTGTGAATAATCAAAGTAAAAATAATCTGCACCCAAATCGTTTTCCATTCTTTGTGCAAAATCATTGGCCTTGCTGATGCCAATACCTACATAGGCTATTTCGCCGCTACCGGTCTTTTTTAACGGAAAAAACTCACTGTTTTTATTACTTAATAGGGTGATGGCATTTTCGGCTATTGCAGCGTTCATTTCATCGATTCCTGCGTTCAAATCTTCTGTCAGATTGTGCGTATCAACAGGCTTTACCTCCGACATTCCGTACATGTATTTATAATGCAAAACTTTTTTGGCTTTTGCATAAATATCATCCCATGTTAGCTTCCCTTCCTTAATGCTTTCGCGAACCGCTTTGATTGCATCGGGAACACTTTCCGGAAGACACAACATATCATGTCCGGCTATGAGTGCTTCTGCAGATATCTTTCCTCCGGGAAAAAATTTGGTTACTCCCTTCATGCCCAATGCATCGGTGAAGGTTAATCCTTGAAAGCCCAATTTGTCCCTAAGCAAGCCGGTAACTACTTTCTTAGAAATGGAGCTGGCTGTATGCGGTGTGTTATCTACGGCAGGTACAAACAAGTGGCCAACCATAACGCTGGCAACTCCGCCGTCAATAAGTCTTTTGAACGGGTATAACTCTAACGAATCAAGCTGTTCCATCGTTTTATCAATGACAGGGAGGTCATGATGTGAATCAACTGAAACATCTCCATGTCCGGGAAAGTGCTTGGCCGAACCCATGATACCCTCATCCTGCATTCCATGCATGTAAGCCAATCCGTAAGCGGCTACCTTATATTTATTTTCACCAAAAGACCGGTCGTTAATCACTGGATTTTCGGGGTTGTTATTGATATCTACATCCGGGGCGTAATCCACGTGGATGCCCATTCTTTTCATTTGCCTGCCCACCAGTCTGCCATATTCATATACCAATAATGAGTCGCTCATTGCTCCCAGCATCATGGGATGCTTTAATGATTTGACACTGTCGAAACGCATACCCAGCCCCCATTCACCATCGATGCAAACCATAAGCGGTGTTTGAGCCATAGCCTGAAATTCATTTATAAAATTGGCCTGTACCACCGGCGTACCCTGAAACAGACAGATGCCGCCAATGTTGTATTGTGTAATTAACTCACGAATCAGGCTATCGTAATAAACGGGGCCACGCGATGTAAAGGAACTCTCGCGGATAATCATCAACTGTGCAATGCGCTGATCGTCTGTCAGTGAATTGAATACGCTGTCGGCCCACTGTCGGGCGGCTGCTTCGCGATTGGGTTGTGCTGATAAGAATTGTGATAGGAAAATAAAAAACAG
>JBIQMB010000196.1:0-6302 GCA_044463745.1 Chitinophagaceae bacterium
TAATTTGAACTCCAATTTCCCTCAATTATGAAAACAATTATTCTATATATTTCCGTTCTTTTTATGCCTTTATGGGTGAGTGCGCAATCGATACAAGACATCGTAAAAGCATTAAAAGGAAATAATATTTCTTATGTAAATCAGCAACTTGACAATTCAGTTGAAATTACCATGGATGGCAAGAGCAGTTCATTAAATAAAAGCCAGGCCACCAAGTATCTGAACGACTTTTTTTCGGGAAACAAGATATCTGATTTCAAACTTTTGCATCAAAGTGAAAGCGGAAACACCACTTATTTCATTGGCAGCATGACCACATCGGGCGGGAATTATCGAACCACCTTCTTTGCAAAAGATAATGGCGGAAAAATTACTTTGCAGGAAATACGGTTCGAAAAACAGTAAGGTTTTGTTATGTAGTTTTCAGTGCCCATTTTTGCGATTATTCAGATTACGATAAACAGGTATGGCAAAGAAAAAATTTAATACAGGAGGCATCGTTTTTTCCACCGATCCCGATTTTATACCGCAATGGGAGGAGCAACATGAAGAAGGAGAAAAGGTACCCGATGGTGAGCAGAAGGTGACGGTTCGGCTGGATAAAAAGCATCGTGCCGGAAAGGTGGTCACTTTAGTTGTTGGCTTTGAAAAAAGCGATGGTGAAATAGAAGAAATCAGTAAGGAAATCAAGCGTTTTTGTGGTACAGGCGGCGCTGCCAAAAACGGTGAAATCATTATACAGGGTGATTTCAGAGAAAAAGTTCTACAATGGCTTAAGAAGAATGGGTATGCGCGGGCAAAAATGATCTGATATTACGATTACATTTTCACATTATGCAACTATCCTTTTGGTTTGTATTTAGAACGTTCGTAAACCTCCCGTGGAGGTAGTTTCATTAAATCCTGCAAGGTGGTTTCCGGGTATTTATCCATATACTTACGCACAATCTGCAGACCCGAAAAGCTTCCGATGTTACCCGGCGATCCTTCGCCAAATTCCTGCGTTTTAGGTGCCGGTCCGATGTAATTTTTGATGATACTCTGATCGGAAGAATTCAGTAAATCATTGTTGAGAAAAAAATCCCAGATTACGGCCTCGTTTTTTGTAACCCCTTTCATTTGATCACTCGTATAATCCAGAATAACCTCATCTTTGACCGAAGGCATAAATTTCTTGAGCAGGTAATATTTTCTGCCGTTATTTACAATCTGTACAATAAGGCTTAAGGAATGTTTGGCCGGAGGATAAAGATCATCTACCACATTGCGAAGACAATTAACCGGTATATGAGAGGGGGTAAAAGTTTCAGAAATATAGGTGGGATAAAGCTCCTGACCGGCCTCGCTTTTAAAAAAAGAGAAGTCTTTTCCAAGATGTAATTGAAGACCCACCCCCAGGCTCTCGTGCGTCATAATGTCTCCCTGAATACCAAATGAAGTAGCAAAGAAAGCATCAAATGGCCCGATAAAGGTTATGACCTGATTAGGCAGGTTATAATCGGGAAAATAATATTTAACGTATTGAAGCCCTTGTCTGATCTGCTTTTGCCATTTGTCAAAGTTTTCAAAAATCTTATCCGAGGAATCTTTTACCGGTGTATAATCATGAATGAATTGTTTAATAGCCATCGCAATTTCGCCGTTCTCATCTATCGAACTATCTAAGGGTAAACCCAGGATGTTGTGAAAATAATCCTGCAAAAACTCAGGGTACTTTTCGCGCAATTGCTTAAGGGATGAGGCCAGTTTAGTAGTGTCGATGTTAAAAAAATCCTGATCGAATCTTTTAACCTCCAATTGAACGGGAATGTTTGACACATCAGGGGCTGTATCCGACTGGCATGAGATGAAAACAAAAAAGCAAACGCAGACTAATAATCTTTTCATAGCCGGTAAAAATAAAAGTTTAAATATAATCAATAGAAAGAATGGCGCTTCAATTTTTAATTTGATTAGTTAATACTCTTGTGGAGAACGTTCGTCTGGGTACTTTATTTGAATTTTATTTGCAACAAAAATTTTAAATTAGTTAGATAAACAACTATCTTTACAGAAAGGAAAAAGAATAAAAATTTATTTATGGAAGCATACATTGTTGCCGGATACCGGTCGGCCGTTGGCAAGGCTAAAAAAGGCGGATTCAGGTTTTTTCGCTCGGATGATCTGGCTGTTGAGGTCATCGAAAAACTGCTTGAATCTGTACCTCAGTTGGATAAAAGCCGGGTTGATGATTTGATTGTGGGCAATGCGGTTCCGGAAGCGGAACAAGGGTTGCAGATAGGCCGGATGATCAGCGTCAGGGCATTGGGTATTGACATACCGGGGATGACGGTAAATCGTTATTGCGCCAGTGGTTTGGAAACCATAGCCATTGCCACAGCTAAGATCAGAGCAGGGATGGCGGACTGCATAATTGCGGGCGGTACTGAAAGTATGAGCCTTGTGCCCATGTCGGGCTGGAAAACTTCACCTGCTTATTCGGTGGCAAGTACTACGCCCGATTATTATAATAATATGGGACTGACAGCCGAAGCTGTTGCCAAAGAATATAATATCAGCAGGCAGGATCAGGATGAATTTAGTTTAAGAAGTCATCAAAAGGCCATCCATGCCATTCAAAACGGATTTTTTAAGAGTGGTATCGTCCCCATCACGGTAGAAGAAACCTATGTGGATAATAAGAATAAGATTCAGAAGAAGAGCTACGTGGTAGATACAGACGAAGGACCACGCGCGGACACATCTTTGGAAGCGCTGGCCCGTTTGAAGCCGGTGTTTGCGGCCGGTGGAACTGTTACAGCAGGTAATTCATCCCAGACGAGTGATGGTGCTGCTTTCGTAATTGTGATGAGTGAAAAAATGATGAAAGAACTGGATTTAAAACCTATAGCCCGACTGGTGGAATGTGTAAGTGCCGGTGTGCATCCGCGTATAATGGGCATCGGGCCGGTGGCGGCTGTTCCCAAAGTTTTGAAAAGAGCGGGCATGTCGCTAAGCGATATTGACCTGATCGAATTGAATGAAGCATTTGCATCGCAAAGCCTGGCAGTAATAAGAACCCTGGAAATGGATCCCGAAAAGGTGAACATTAACGGAGGAGCCATCGCCCTGGGGCACCCATTGGGCTGTACCGGTGCCAAGCTGACCATCCAGAACATTCATGACCTGAAAAGGCTGGATAAGAAGTACGGAATTGTAACAGCATGTGTGGGAGGAGGTCAGGGAATAGCGGGGATTATTGAGAATGTATCCTGATATTTCCTTTGCGGGGTTCTATTAGTAGCGTCGTAAGGAAATACACGAATGACCTTTTAAAAAAAAAATTGACTTCGTTCAATTGAATTCTTGAATGAATTGTAATACATCACACTCTATTTAGGGAACACCATAACATTATTAAAAGGCGGCAGTCAAATGAATACGACTGCCGCCTTTTAAGTTTTGCATTCTACTCCCTGACAATCCTGAGTCTCTCTCCTTTTCCGTCCTTATTTTTATAAATGAGGTAATACACGCCACTGGGAAGATTTCTCATATCTATCTCCATCATGTTACCGGTGAGCGGTTTTTCTGCAACCCTTTGACCGTAAGTATTATAAAGAATTAGTCTGTCTGTGTTCCGTATGATACCCGGTATTCTTATGATCAATCTGTCACGTACAGGGTTGGGGAAGATACTGGTTAGTGGTTTGCTTTCTGACCTTACAACCACCACGTTGCTGAATGAGAAATCTCCATCATTATTTACAATTTTCAGTCGGTAATAATTGTTTCCTTCACCTGGATCAGTATCCGGATAATCGTAAACAGATGGTTTTCCGAATGCATTTATTTTATCAATTTCAATAAAGTTTCTTCCATCATCGCTCCGTTCTATTACAAAGTAATCGCCCAGATCTTCGTGATAGGTATTCCAATGCAGTCGGATTGTATTTTCTCCTATGGCTTGTGCAGAAAGGCTTCCGAAGGTTATGGCTACGGGTTTTTGAAGAGTTATTGTTACTTCTGCCCCTTCGTTTTTATTTTCTTCATTGCCTACCTTGTCTTTACTTCTGATGTAGAAACTATAGGTAGAATCGGGTTGTCCTATTACGATGATGCTGTCTAGAGGTGTACCACCGAAGGGTAACCATTGTCCATTATTTATTTTTACATAAAGGTTGTAGTAACCCATTCCGGAGACAGCGTCAAATCCATTCAGATTGAGCCTGATAATAGAATCCTGCTGAACGGTTGCCGTGAGTGTAGATGTAGGTTTTCCTATATCCAAAACATTCCTCCACACGTTGGTTGCAATCGGTTCGTTTTGGTCAAAGATGATGGTGGCCTGGTTTTCGAATACAGTGCCATCCGCCAGATTGGCCTTTGGCTTTACCATAAACCTTACATAGCCCTCACCTTCGGGGCCAATCACATTCGGAGGAAGGAAACCTTCTAACACAGGCAATTGGTCTGTGGTGGTATCAATGGCTACAAACTCCCAGGTAACCACGCCGGTCGTTTCATCAATACCGCCGCTAATCCTTACTTTTACAGGTATTTCCTGTTCGATGTTTCTTTCAATGGCAAATTCTTTACGATAGGGCGGAAGCCTGAAATATTTACTTCCGATGCCGATGCTTCCGAATGAGAAAGTGGATAAATCATATTTATTGATATCCAGCGTGTCATAAATCCTCACAATCTGAGCCGCTGCTGTAGCAGTCTCCAGATTTTCAAAAGAGATGCTGAACGATTGGTAGTCAGTATTATTGATATACCTGTTTGTACCCACTCCCGAAGGGCCGCTAATCATATTCGGATCAAAGGAATTACTTACCTCGCTCTTTTTTTCTTTGGGGTCTTCTATTCCTAATTCTTTTTCTATATCCTTAATCAAATCCTTTAACTGCTCTTTTAATTCCGGACAATCATCTACCAATTTTTGTAATTTGACTAATTTATCGCTGAGTGTACCTGCGTTTTTTACCTCAGAAAATATTCCTTTCAGGGTCTCTAACCTTCTCATCTGATCATGGGGAAGAGAATTTAATTTATCAAGGTATTTTTCGGTTAGTGCCGCTGACATATTGGGGTTGGCGGCGAGGCGCTTGTTAACGAAATCCACCTGTCCCTTGTATCGGTCAAGCATTTTGGCCGAGCCTACGTCGAAAACCAGACTGCCTATTTCATCCGTTGCAGTCTGTATGGCAAATGCGTTGTTCGCTTCCGTTTCAGCCAGCCAATCCCGCATGGCACCATCCGAATCAAATTCGTATCCATCATACCATGCCCAGAACTTCTTACCCAAATAGGAAGCTGCCGAACCTGCGTGTTTCTGGCCTATTTTGGCTGTCTTCGATAGTACTTTTAGAGGTACTACACCCGATTTGTCAACAACCATATCTATACCATCTATCAACTCTGCGGTCAGGTTTTCATTAAAATTAGCATACACCGGATTGTCGCATGAACCCCGCTGGTTGGTTTTGAAAGTATAGGTATGAAAATTGACAAAGCCGGCTTGCTGCGACCTGGATCTTGCTATAAATGGAATTTCAATGTGGCCGTTTGCCGGTACATAAGGTACCAGAATGTATTTGACATATCCATCATAAGGTTGCAGGTTAAAGCTATCAATCGGCGTAGGTTTATTTAATGAATCATAAATAAAAGAGTAATCGCTTCTTGGTAATGTAAATGTTTCTCCATCCACTTCTACGGTTTCGCTGCCACTCTTAGGGTAAGTATCGAAAATATTTTTTTCAAACTCAATTTCAATATCTTTCGGCCAGATCAATGCGGCTACTACTCCATTAGCAACAACACTTCCCTTGTTGTGTATTGCGAGACTTAGATTACCCTGGCTGGTCGTTCTCCAAATATCAGATCCTACAATCTCTGAATAGGTTTCGGGATAATCCAGAGACGATATCTCCAAACCGTTTTCTATTACATAGGGATCTTCTTTTTCTGCAACCTTTACAATTACATCATAATACCCGGTTTCTCCCAGATGAAAATCAAATAAAGCATTTAGAGCGGCCCCGCCGGAGTTGACTCTTAAGTCGTAAGGTGAGAATATTGTTGTTCCTTTCCTCAGTGTGAGTTCTGTTGTTTCATCGAATTTCCAACCTGTAATGGATAGATCAAAATCCCCTCCTAAGCTTGCCTTCTTGGGAAAATAATCTTCAATTCCTTCTATAGTAATATACTTTACGGCCGTTCGGTTCAGATAGCACTCTTTAGAGCTTATTTCCAGTGATATCTTATGAATTCCGGTAGGCAGGCTGATAAAGGGAAACGGAGAATTACTGGTCTCG
>JBIQMB010000197.1:0-6278 GCA_044463745.1 Chitinophagaceae bacterium
GTTTTGTTTACGCCCACTTGCCCCCAAAGCGTAACGCCATCACCTAAAACTGTGCCTCCGGCTATGCCCACCTGTGCTGCAATCAGGCAATTTTTTCCAACCGTTACATCATGCCCGATATGTACGAGATTGTCGATTTTTGTTCCTTCTCCAATCAGCGTTACATCCGATACCCCCCTGTCGATAGTACAATTTGATCCGATCTCTGTATGATTTTCAATCACCACACTTCCGCACGATTTCATTTTCTTAAACCATACATCCCTGTTCTTTTTTGTGTTGAAATAAAAAGCATCACTGCCTATTACGGTTCCTGAATGTATCTCAACGTAATCGCCGATAACCGAATCATCATAAATGGATACATTCGGATGGATGATGGTATGCTTACCTATCCGTACATTGTTACCGATGAAAACATTGGGCATGATGATGGCCGTATCATCAATCTTAGCCGAATCACTTATCATTTTGGTTGATGGATTAAACGGTTTAAAATGTTCTACAATCCGGAGATAGGCTTCGAAGGGCTGATCGGTAATGAGCAAGGTTTTTCCTGCGGGCGGTGGCACGTCTTCATTGATGATAATGAATGATGCATCACTATTTAAACATGTATCAAAGTATTTGGGATGATCAACAAAAACGATGTCGCCTTTTTTCACTTTATGTATCTCATTGATTCCATCGGCAAAGGCATTGGCATCTCCTGTAATCCTTGCATTGATAAGGTTTGCCAGCCATTGTGCTGAAACGGGTGAAGGAAATTGCATACGATATATTTTGAGCGCAAAGATACAGGCTGTAAAAACGTAAGCGCATCAAATTTATCTTAACAATATAAGGCCGATGTTCTTGTACCAATCAATCGAAATGATAATTTAAGTTGGTCTTTATAAATCTTATTTGCATGGTGCTTAATCATTCATACAATAAGTAAATGCATCTGACGTTTTTTGTGTAGAAAAAAAATAATGGTTGCCAAAAGAAAAATCACATTATCCACATTGGTGGATAAATGTTGATAAAAAAAAACAAGATTTTTTTCTGATTAGGAAAAATTATTTTTAATATTGTGTAAGGAAATTTATTTCCTGTACTTACTAACCCATCTATATATCAAAGCCCGGTTAACAAAAAGCCGGGCTTTGTTATTTTAAGTTACCTTTCAATGAAAATTATTCTCAGTTTTGAATCGATATTTTATCATCCATAAACCTTATCAGGTGCTATCCCAATTCTCGCCGGAGGGAGATAAAAAAACACTCAAGGATTTTTTTGATGTTCCTTCAAACGCTTATCCCGTGGGACGTTTAGACTATGACAGCGAAGGATTGCTCATCCTTACCAACGACAAAAAACTGAATCATCTGCTGCTCGATCCGTCTCGCAAACACGAACGTGAATATTGGGTGCAGGTAGAAGGCATACCCACTGCAAAACAAATTGAGCAACTTGAGAAAGGAGTTCAAATCACAGTCAATAAGAAAAAACATCTCACTGCAAAAGCAAAAGTAATTTTGTTTGAAGAAGCACCATCTGTTGCGGAGAGAATACCACCGGTTCGCTTTCGTAAAACAGTGCCTGACCGATGGATGAAAATAATTTTAACAGAAGGTAAAAACCGCCAGGTAAGAAAAATGACTGCGGCTGTAGGTTTGCCTACCTTGCGCTTAATCCGGCATAGAATTGAAAAGATAGACCTTGCAAATCTGCTGCCGGGAGAAATGATTGAAATGAATCAGCAAGATTTATATAACTTGCTGCGGATAAAAAAATAACTATGCTTAAATCAATGACGGGCTTTGGCAGAGCGGAGCAAACGGTAAACGACAAAACGTATCTGGTCGAAATCAAATCACTCAATGGAAAAATACTTGACATCAATTTAAAGATTCCTCCGCTGCTGAAGCCTTACGAATTTGAAATAAGAAATATTATTCAGGAAGAACTGAAGAGAGGCTCTGTGGAATGCTTCATTACCATAAAACAAAATGGCACACTTAAGCCGGTAGTGATTAATACCGATTTAATCAAGAGTTATTTTCATCAGCTTGAAGATGTGGCCAATGAATTATCAGTAGGCTCCGAGGGCATTCTGGCTGCATTATTGCGACTTCCTGAAGTGGTAACCCCATCCACAGAAGTGGTGGATGAAGAAGAATGGGAAGGGCTGAAAAAAATTATTTTATCGGCATTGAAATCGCTCAATGAACACAGGAAATCAGAGGGCGAAGTGCTCGAAAAAGAGTTAAAATTAAGAGTTGAAAATATAAAAGCGCAGGAGTCTGTCATTGCCAAACTGGATCCTCAACGAAAAGAAAGAATCAAATCCGACTTGCTTAAATCTCTCGAAGAAAATCTGAATACAGAAAACATCGACAAAAACAGGTTTGAGCAGGAGCTAATTTATTACATCGAAAAAATTGACATCAGGGAAGAGCAGGTCAGGCTGCGAAACCATTGCGATTACTTCCTTGAGGTATTGAATAATGATGAGCAGGCTAATGGAAAAAAACTTTCATTCATCCTGCAGGAAATGGGTCGCGAAATTAACACGACCGGCTCCAAGGCTTATGACTCAGAGATTCAGCGCGCCGTTGTTTTAATGAAGGACGAACTCGAAAAAGCCAAAGAACAAACATTTAATGTCTTATAAAACCACTCATTTTTTTTGTGAAACGGAAATCTTTATTTTTACTCTCAGCCATCGCATTCATCATTATCCTAAATGGATGCGTAAACATTAACATGTACGAAAGGCAGGCTGCTATTCCATCGCAGGAATGGGCCTACGATTTTGCTCCGGAATTTAAATTTGATATCAGGGATACCACATCCAGGTTTTTAATCTATGTTACCATCCGCCATACGGATCAATATCAATTCAATAATATCTGGCTGCGCGTAGGCTCACAGGCACCGGGCGACTCCATGAAGTTTCAAAATTTAAATCTACAGCTCGCCGGGCAGGACTCATGGGAAGGCAAGGGGATGGACGATATCTTTGAGGTAAGAAAACTTATTTCCGGTGGTCCGGTATCATTCAGAAAACCCGGTGAATACGTTTTCAGTATCTCGCAAATCATGCGCGAAAGTCCATTGAAGTATATCATGAATGCAGGTATCCGTTTAGAAAAAATTGATTAGGCAATAATAAAATGCCATGGCCTACTTTGATTTAAAAAATAAATTTTCAAAAAAGCGTATTAGTTTTATCTACGTCTTCTACTGGCTGATGCTTGCTTACATGGTGGCGGCTCTTGTATTTTGGTTTATTTCGTTAACCAACCAAAATCTGGTCATTACACAATTAAAGCAGTCGCAGCTCTTGGCGGGTGATCCGGAGTACGCTCAAAAGATGAAAGCCATTCTTACGGATGAAAAAGCCAAGTCGTTTCAATACCAGGGCGAGGGAGCAACCTTTCTGATTCTGATTATCACCAGTGCGGTATTTGTGTTCCGAATGTTGAGAACACAACTCAAATCGGCCCGCCAACAAAAAGATTTTATGATGGCCATCACGCACGAATTAAAAACGCCCATCGCTGTTACCAAGTTAAACCTGGAAACCATGCTCCGGCGCAAGCTGGACGGATCGCAGCAGGAGAGACTCATAAACACTACACTTGCTGAAGCCGACCGCCTGAATGCGTTGTGCAATAACATGCTTTTGCTTAATGAAATGGATTCGGCATACACACTATCCAATGAGGATGTAGATCTGAATGAACTGGTGGAAGAATGCGTTAATGAACACAGAACCCGATTCCAGACAAGAGAATTCATCATAGAGAGTGAACCCGACATTCACATCTACGGAGACCGCATGTTGCTAAAACTGGCAGTCAATAACTTACTGGATAATGCGGTTAAATATTCGCCCAAAGAGGCTGCCGTAAAAGTAAGGCTCTTTTTGAATGAAGCAGGAACTACGATAGAAATCGTGGATGAGGGGGAAGGTATCGTCGAAGATGAGTTAAACAAGATTTTCCAAAAATATTACCGTGGTGCCAAGAGCCAGGCTAAAGGAACCGGATTGGGATTATACGTGACCCGCCAAATCGTGAAACAAAGCAGGGGTACCCTTGAGTACAGAGCCAATAAGCCAAAAGGGAGTATTTTTGCCATAAGATTTGCGAAATGAAAATAATGCACGAACAAAAACAACAAGCCTCTTTGCTTTTGGTGGATGATGAAGAGAATCTTCAGGATACTTTGAAGCTGAACTTTGAGCTGGAAGGTTATTCAGTTACCTCCGCCTACACCGGCCCCGAAGCATTGGACGCGATTAAGAATGAACATTTTGATCTAATTATACTGGATGTGATGCTTCCGGAAATGGATGGCATTTCAGTATGCGAGAACATCCGGCTTACCCATCCCGAAATTCCTATCCTCATGCTGAGCGCAAGAAACCAAAGTGCTGACAGAATTCTGGGATTAAAGAAAGGTGCAGACGATTACCTGACCAAACCTTTCAACCTGGAGGAACTGCTGATACGCGTGGACAAACTCATTAATAAAAGCAGAAAAATCACCGCAAAAGAACCGCTTCAGGATGAATACACTTTTGGAAACAACAAGGTAAACTTCAGTTCACATGAAGGCATAACCAAGTCGGGCAAAAAGATTGCGCTCACCAAAAAAGAAGCCATGCTGCTTAAGCTACTGATCGAGAATAAAAACGAAGTGGTTACCAGAGAAAGAATTTTGCAATCGGTATGGGGGTACAATGTTTATCCAACCACACGTACCATTGATAATTTTATACTCAACTTCCGAAAATATTTTGAAGAGGACTCACGCAATCCAAAGTACTTTCATTCCGTACGCGGAATCGGATATAAGTTTACGAATGAAGAATAGTTTTGGAGGTTACCTTTTCATAAAGTTTTTCATATTTGGGTACAATGCTGGAGATGTCAAACTTAAGGGCATGATTAAATGCATTGTTTTTCATTTGTTCAAGCAAGGCCTCATCACTCAATAGCCTCAAGGCATTTTCAGCCATATTTTCCACATCGCCTACCTCGCTTAAAAAGCCGGTAACCCCATCAATATTTACCTCGGGCAAGCCACCGGTATTGGTACTTATTACCGGCACATGAGCCGCCATGGCCTCCAGTGCCGCCAAGCCAAAACTCTCGTAAGCACTTGGTAAAATAAACAAATCGGTAACAGCCAGAATGTCTTCCATTTCTTCCTGACGGCCCAGGAAACGAACATTGTCACATAGGTTTCGCTGGCGGCAGAGTTCTTCTACTTTGGATCGTTCAGGGCCATCCCCAATAAACAATAGTTTGGATGGTATCTTTTCAGAAACCTTTTCAAAAACCAGTACTACATCCTGCACACGTTTAATGGATCTGAAATTGGAAGCATGAGCCAGAATTTTTTCATTATTAGGCGCTATCACCTGCTTAAAAGGTGTCAGGGGTTTCTTGTTAAATCTTTTTACATCCACAAAATTGTAAATCACTTCAATATCCTTTCTAATGTTGAAGTTGCGGTAAGTCTCTTCCTTCAGGTTATTCGAAACAGCGGTTATGGCATTGCTTTCGTTGATAGAAAAAGTTACCACCGGCGAAAAGGTTTTGTCGCGGCCCACAAGGGTTATATCTGTACCATGCAGGGTAGTTATCACCGGAATATCTACTCCATGCGAACGGGCTATTTGCCGCGCCATAAATGCGGCGGATGCATGGGGAATAGCATAATGAACATGCAATAAATCCAGTTTATGATTCAGAATGATATCGACCATTGTACTTGCCAGTGCTGTCTCATAAGGAGGATAATCAAACAACGGATAGGTAGGAACACTCACTTCGTGGTAATAAATATTGGCATGAAAACTTCCGAGCCTGACCGGTTGTTGATAGGTAATAAAATGAATGTTATGTCCTTTTTCAGAAAGTGCCTTCCCCAGCTCGGTAGCCAACACGCCGCTACCCCCGAAAGTCGGATAGCAAACAATACCTATGTTCATATTCGTTGTATTATCGTAATGATTAAGAAGTGCAATTTACAACACTCAAATCGTATGGCTAAAAAATTAACAACCCGGCACTTAAATTTTGATTCATCCCTTTCAACTTCCGCACTGAATAAAATGAAGATACTTAACTGTCAGGGCCGATTTCGTTCCTTACTCAAATCCATCTGTAGCCGGCTATTCTGATCACTGATAATACAAAGGAAAACGCCATAAAAAACCCTCGGACAAATCCGTTAAAAAATAACAGCATTCTATTCCTTTTAAGACAACAAAACCT
>JBIQMB010000198.1:0-6276 GCA_044463745.1 Chitinophagaceae bacterium
AGCTTATTGGTTCGCTTTACCCAAACATCAGTCCCATAAGCCATCTCATTCGGAAACTTTTCAAGTGCTTTGCCATACATCCTAAATGCTATTCTGTCATTTTCCCATGCAAAATCATCCTTTCGTTCAGGCACGAAACGGCCAAAGGTTTTGATGTCGAATTTCTGAGATTTCCCTTTTTGTATTTTAATCCTAATCGTTTCTTTAGGTTTCAGGTTTATTAGTACCAATAAATTTTGAGCCTGTTTTTCGCCTTTGTATTCCAGTTGCCATGGTACCTGTTTACCATTCTGCGGATTGATAACCAAAAAAGAAGTGGAGTCCCATGCGGGAAAAATCTTTGTTATTTCCCGAACCGGAATTTCTGCTACAACTTCGGAGCGCTCATAGTCCGATGGATTTCGTATTTCCACAATGGTTTGGGAAAATGTGTGGCCAAATCCGAAACAAAGAATCAATGAAAATATAGCCCGCATGTAAAATAATTTGTTTTTGATTAATTGATACATTCTACACTTTCCATTTTTGAGATGTGTCATTTCTGCATCATTTTTCGTAAAACCAACACCCTTCAAAACAAGTGTAAGAATCGGCAATCTACAACCAACAGCGTGAAACCTGAAATCTAAGCGGTCATTTCGTGAAACTATCTCAATTCACTAACCTCACATTTATCCATATCACCGTAATCCAGATTCTCACCAGCCATTCCCCAGATAAACGTATAATTAGAAGTACCTGACCCTGCATGTATCGACCATTGCGGAGATATCACGGCCTGCTCATTTTGCATCCAAATATGCCGCGTTTCCTGAGGCTGTCCCATAAAGTGACAAACCGATTGCCCTTCAGGAATTTCAAAATAAAAATACACTTCCATTCTTCTGTCGTGTGTATGCGCAGGCATCGTATTCCAAACGCTCCCGGTTTTTAATTCTGTCATCCCAAGTTGAAGCTGGCAGGTATCAATGACCGACGCCACCAGCAGTTTGTTTATCGTTCTGTGGTTCGAAGCCTCCAATGATCCCATTTCAGCTATTTCCGCTTCCTTCTTCGTCACCTTACTTGTTGGATAGGATTGATGTGCCGGTGCAGAATTAATATAAAACTTAGCAGGCTTATCCGGCGATCCGGAGTAGAAAACAACCTTCTTGCTTCCTTTTCCAATGTATAAAGCATCCTTGTAATTGAGGCTGTATTTTTCGTCATCCACTTCTACACTACCCTCTCCACCCACATTAATGATTCCCATTTCGCGACGATCTAAAAAATGTTCAGCTCGTAATTCGGCTGGGACCGGAAGCGTCAGGCGTTCATTCACCGGCATAGCTCCCCCGACGATAAAACGATCAAAATAAGTCTGGGTTAAATGAATTTTATCCGGTTCAAAAATATTTTCTATCAAAAAATTTTTCCTCAATTCTTCGGTGTTCATCTTTGCCACCTCTGCCGGGCTTGATGCGTATCTGTTGTCCATTTTTTTTTATTTATTTGTTTTAATAAAGCTGATAGCACTGCCGTCAGCTATTTAATGAAATTTATACTTTCACAATATTCTATCCCCCTAAACTATCTTACCCTACGCTTACAAATACCAATCTTTATACCGCTTCAAAGCCTCCAGATAATAATAATCAGCATAAATTAACGGCACATCAATTTCTGAATCAAGCGGTAAAGCGCCTGTACTGTGTTTCAGAATAAAACCGCCATTCTCCCCTGCCTTAGCTCTGTATTGATCGCCTGATAAAGAGCGGATCATTTTTTCGGCATTTCTAACATAGTTTTCTTTTTCAGCACCTGAAGTGAATTGACCTAATTCAAGTAAAGCAGATGCCATAATACATGCAGCCGATACATCCTTCTTAGCATAAGGTATCAGCGGGGCATCATAATCCCAGTAGGGGATTTTATCTTCCGGCAGGTTCGGATGATTCAATAAAAACTTCGCAATATTTCTGGCAAAACTGAGATACTTCTTATCATGCGTAAACCGAAACATCATCACGTACCCATACAATCCCCACGACTGGCCGCGAGCCCATGATGAACAGTCTGCAGCGCCCTGCCAGGTGGCCTTCTTTCTTACTTTCCCTGTTTGCAAATCGTAATCGATCACGTGCCAGGAACTGAGGTCGGGCCGATAATGATTTTTAATCGTTGTATTAGAATGAATGATCGAAATCTCTTTGAACTTTTTATCTCCACCGTTATCGGTTACCCAGTTAAGCATCTCCAGGTTCATCATGTTATCAATGATTACCGGGCATTTGAAATATTTATTTTCATTCCATGACTGGATGGCCTTAATCGATGGCCTGTATCGGGTAGCTAAGGACTGTGCCGACTCAAAGATGATTTGCTTATAAGCTTCATTGCCCGTGAGGCGGTAAGCATTACCAAAACTGCAGTACATCATAAAACCCAGGTCATGATTACCGGTGTAGGTTTTATTGGGCTCAATCAATTTCAATGTACGCTCTGCTTCTTTCCGGATTTTTTCGTCTTTCGTTTGCTCATAAATATACCAAAGTGTACCCGGATAAAAACCGCTGCACCACCATTGGATATCATGTGCTATAAATTTATCATTCTTAGCCTCGTACGACTGAGGCAGTTTATCCTGAGGAGTTCGCGTCATCATATACTGATACTGGCTGTTTGCAAAGGCAAAATTTTCCTGTATCAGATTTTTCATTTCATCTTTAGATACATTTTGTCCATAGACTAAACTAAAAGATGAAAAAAAGAGAAAAGTCAATATTAATCTGCTCATCATTATCAGGTTTTATTTTTCAAATGCTTCCAAAACAGGCTGGCCCCGCCATGCTTGCGGTGCTTTCAAGCCCAATGCATAAGCAATCGTGGCAGCCGTATCAAAAGTGATAATTACATTTTTTATTTCATGGTTCTTTTTAATTCCGGGTCCGGTGATAATCCATGGAATCTGTACTTCATCCATGCTTTTACCGCCATGCCCCTTTGCTATGCCGCCGTGGTCAGATGTTACAATCACCACGGTATTATCTTCAATCCCCGCATCTTTAATAGCCTTTCTGACGGCTCCCACATATTTATCTACCAGGTTTTCAACAATGGTGTAATACTCTTTAGTTCGGTGACCGATATTATGACCCACGCCATCCGGCTCATCAAAATGTACGAACGTTAACGTAGGTTTCTCTTTCTTAATAAAGTCAATGGTTTCTTCCAGACTTACTGTATCGTTCGAAGTGTGGAGATCAAGATTTACTGCCTGCTTTTCGAACAAATATCCGATACGTCCCCAGGTATAGATCACGCCGCTTTTGGATTGAGGTTTTTGTTGTTTAAGCACACCGAATATGGAAGGGAAAATACCATATTTATCTTTTATTACCGAAGGTATCTCAGGCACGTTGCTGTCCCACTCGGTGTAGCCATGCAAGGTAGGACCAGCTCCCATGAGCATGGAAGCCCAGTTTACTGCGCTTGATGAAGGCAAGACTGATCGAGCGTTTAGTGACCAGGAGCCTTCCGACATCATCGTTCTCAGGTTCGGAACCTTTGCAGAATCAAATGCATAGGCACCCAATCCATCAAACCCAATCAAAACAACATGTTTTATTTTTTTAGATTGGGAAAAAGAAGCTGAAGAGAAAAAAACCAAGGATAAAAAAACAAGAAGAATTTTCTGCATTCTAATAATTTTAGAGATTTTAATCAAGTCCCTATTCCGGCAATTCTACTAAGAAAATTTGATTGACCGCCCTAAAACATTTCTTTTATTTACGAAATCGTTGTAATTGGCTATGAGCTATGCAGATACCCGTTTTCACCACTTATTGTGTAAGAAAGACACTAAAACGATTTCGTAGATATTTTAGGGATTGTTAAATGTTTACAAAATCTTTGCGTATCAAATTACGAGGAAACTTCCCAATAAAATAGCCAGACAAATCATCAAAACTCTAAACAAAAAACCTTAGCAGTTTTACTTTTTTTTAAAATTATTCATTATGAAGCATCCATTATTTTCTTACTGCAAATCGGGAATAAACCGGTACCGAATTTATTATTTTTTAGCCATCTTATTATTTCTTCCACTTTCTAATTTCGCTCAGAAGGTGGTTACAGGAATAGTAACCGACGATACAGGAAATCCGCTAAGCAATGTATCGGTGATGGTCAAAAACTCAACCCGCGGAACGACGACCAATGAGAGCGGCACTTACTCAATCAACGTTTCATCTAAAGAAACCCTGATCTTCACATTCACCGGATATGAAACGGCAGAAAAATTAGTGGGCGATCAGACCAATATATCCGTAACTCTTCAATTGGCTAATTCGATGCTTGATGAAGTGGTCATGGTGGGTTACGGCACTCAAAAGAAAATAAACCTGACAGGGGCAGTTTCTTCCATTGGCTCTGAACAAATCGTAAACCGGCCCGTAACAAATCTGGCATCCACCATCGCAGGTGCAGCGCCCGGTGTACGTGTAACTCAGGGAAGCGGTAACCCGGGAAGCGAAGGCATATCTATCTTAGTAAGGGGTAATGGCTCATTTAATAACAGCTCTCCGTTGGTAGTGGTTGATGGGATTGTTGCAGACATGGTTCCGTTAAATACCGATGATATAGAAAGCATCACCATCCTTAAAGATGCATCTTCAGCAGCTATATATGGTTCAAGAGCAGCCAATGGTGTGATACTGGTTACCACCAAAAAAGGACGGCGAAACCAGGCACCAAGGGTTACTTTCAGTTCACTATTTGCAAGAGAACAGGCTATGACAGATTTGAAGTTTATGTCGAATACAGCCGACTGGATGGAGTTGCATAATATAGCTAAAGTGAATGCAAACCCTACAGCAACCTCGCCTGATTATTCAACCACCACGATCGACGAATGGAGGGAAGCAGGCAAAAATCCGAACGGCACTTATACAAATCCTGTTACCGGCCAAACCATCCCTAACTGGCTGGCCTTCCCCAATACAGATTGGGCACAGATTCTTTTTCAACCTACATCCTATCAACGATATGGCGTTTCCGTTTCGGGCGGAGGGGAAAACACAAGTTACCTGATGTCATTAGGGTATCAGGACAATCCCGGAACATTAAAAAACACGCAGTTACAGCGTTTCAATGCACGCGTAAATCTGGAAACAAGAATAAACAACTTCATCACCTTTGGCACTCAGACATACGCCACCAAAGAGTTTAAAGATCCCGGAAGCACTTCCATGACCTTCCTTCTTCAGGCTTTTCCGGCTATCACTCCTATCTACATGGGAAAATACGGTGCCAGTGAAGACCCCAATACAACTCAAAAAGATAACATTCTACAGCAAGTAGCAGCCAATGGTGGACTTAATGCATTTACAAGAATCAACACAACCTGGTTTACAACTCTGAAAATATGGAAAGGCCTTGAAGCAGAAGCAAGGTTTAATTACAGCGAGTACCAGCGCAATGACGAAAATTATTCGCAAAACCTGCCTAAGTACAGCTTTCGCGAGAGTTTTGATATCCCAAAAGAAAGTATCGGCAATCTGGATCAGGCTACAACCTACAGATATTCTTACAAATCAAATAGCTATACGGCCGATTTATTATTGCGCTATAACCGCTCTTTTGGCAAGCACGACATCGGAGGCCTTTTGGGTTATGAACAATATGAATATGAAAGCAGTGGATTTAGTGCCACCAAGAAAGGACTGCTCGATTGGACAGTTACTGACATAACCTCGGGTGCTACAATGGAAGCAATTGGAGGCAGTGCCAAAGCAGGAAATGCCATGATCTCCTATTTCGGACGTGCTAATTATGCTTATGATAATAAATACCTGTTAGAAGCCAACTTCCGCTCCGATGCATCATCCAAATTTGCTCCTGGTAAACGAACCGGTTTCTTTCCATCATTTTCTGCCGGCTGGATACTCAGTAAAGAATCTTTCTTTGCCAACATCCGAAATAATGTCAACTATCTAAAGTTCAGAGCATCATACGGAACACTGGGAAATACCGCAAGTGGCGATTATGATTGGCAGACATTATACCGGCAGGTGAATAACGTATTTAATGAGCAGGTCGCCAATGGTGTTATCCAACAAACCATTCAGAACCTTGGACTTTCGTGGGAGAAACTGACCACCTTTGATTTGGGTGTTGAAATGAGATTGCTCGATCACAGATTAAGTCTGGAAGCAGATTTCTATTCGCGTCATACATCAGACATTCTTACTCCCGCCATCATTTACCTGACCATGGGAAATATCAGCGCCCCAATGT
>JBIQMB010000199.1:0-6275 GCA_044463745.1 Chitinophagaceae bacterium
CATAAATATTTCTTCCATGCAGCTCAAGCGGTGTGTAAGGCTTTACGGCTGTAATGGTTGGTACGTTCGACTTAACCAGGAAGGTTGGAATCAACTCGGCAATACCACCGATACCAACTGCGATTAGGGAAAGAACGGTCAACTGAACCGGTCTTCTTTCAATCCATCTGTGCCAGTGTTCTTTTTTCTCCGATACATATTTTTTCGGCAATGGCGCAGCCTGCGATTCTTCATTGGCCACCAGTTTACCACTCTTAACCGTTTTGTAGATATTATAAATCATCATTACTACACCGGTCAGATAAAGAAGTCCACCCACTGCGCGCAGTACATACATCGGTTGAATGATGGTAACCGTTTCCATAAACTGGTATTGCAATACGCCTTCGGGTGTGAATTTTTTCCACATCAAGCTCTGCGTTAAAGCTGCCCAGTAAAGAGGAATTACATAAAACACGATCCCCAGCGTACCGATCCAGAAATGGTTATTTGCCAGTTTTTTGGAGTAGAGTTTTGTATTAAAAATGCGGGGCATCAACCAGTAGAGCATTGCAAAAGCCAGAAAGCCGTTCCAGCCCAGCGCGCCCACGTGTACGTGTGCTACCGTCCAGTCGGTATAGTGACTGATGGCGTTTACACTTTTTAAGGAAAGCATAGGCCCTTCGAAGGTGGCCATACCATAACAGGTAAGAGCTACCACCATAAATTTTAGAATGGCATCTTCCCTAACCCTGTCCCAGGCGCCACGCAGGGTGAGCAATCCGTTAAGCATACCACCCCATGAAGGAGCAATAAGCATGATAGAAAATACGGTTCCCAAGCCCTGTGCCCACTCAGGCAAAGCAGTATATAACAGGTGATGAGGACCCGCCCAGATATAAATAAATATCAATGCCCAAAAGTGGATGATAGACCAGCGGTAAGAATAAATAGGCCGGTTGGCCGCTTTGGGAACGAAATAATACATCAGTCCCAAAAACGGTGTGGTAAGAAAAAAGGCCACAGCATTATGGCCGTACCACCATTGTACCAACGCATCCTGCACACCTGCATACCAGGAGTAACTGTTCAGAAAAGAAATCGGAATAGAAACAGAGTTGACAATATGCAGCATAGCCACCGCCACCCATGTGCCGATGTAGAACCAGATGGCTACGTAGAGATGTTGTACCCTTCTGTTAAGAATAGTGCCCATCATATTGATACCGAAAACGACCCACAAGAGGGTGATGGCGATATCGAACGGCCACTCCAGCTCGGCATATTCTTTACCCTGGGTAAAACCGCCCCACAGAGACAATGCTCCGGTGAGAATGAGGATCTGCCATCCCCAGAAATGTATTTTGCTCAGCTTATCGCTCCACATTCTGGCTTTTAGCAATCTCTGTAGTGAATAGTAGACACCACAAAAGATAGCGTTTCCTACAAAGGCGAAGATCACGGCATTGGTATGTACCGGACGCATACGGCCAAAGGTGGTGGGTGCCCACTTAAGATTGACCTCAGGAAATGCAACAGACAGTGCCGCCCATAATCCGGCCAGCATACCTACCAATCCCCAAAAGATGGTGGCATAGGCGAAGTTTTTGACCGTTTTGTTGTCGTAATAAAATGTTTCGAGCTGCATCCCCGAAGTGGATACATCTGAAAGATGGATTTGTTCTTCTGCTTTAGAAGGGTTTGTTTGTTCTGGACTCATTGAATAGGGTTTGAAATACTATTTTTTGGTTTTGGGTAAATCATCAAAAAAAATCTGATGGGCGGGTGAATAATCATCATCATACTGCCCGTCCTTGACAGACCAGATGAATGCTGCCACGAAGATCAGGGATACTACCAGGCTGGCACCTAACAAGATCAACATTACACTCATAAGATTTTTGCTGCAAAACTATCGGAGGGAAGGGAAGGGTTCCATGACTTACATCAGAGCCATTTATGACTTTAGTCATATTTTGATGACAGTTTGAGCGGGGTGGGTAGGGGGAAGGTTTCAGGGAAAGATTTGGGAAGTTTCTGTCGGCACAGACCTAACAGGTTTTTGAAACCTGTTAGGTCTTCAAGTCTCGGAAGCGTCCTGGTCAACATATCCTGATATCATGACTGCGCGTAATCTTACAGTTTTTTTTCACCATAAAAATGATGAGATAGAAATACAAATAAAAAATAGGAAAATCACTAAATTTGAGACATGGAAGTATTAAAAATCGAAATACTAAACCCAAAGGCATTTCAACTTATAAAAGGAATGCAGGATTTAGAGTTGATTAGGGTAAGTGAGAATCCGGATTCCGAATTGAAGAAGTATCTCCGGAAAATGAGGAAGGACTCATCAACGGCTCCCGACTTGGATGAAATAACCAAAACCGTTGACGAAGTAAGGTCTAAGCGCTATCATAAAAAATAGGCGACTCAGGTTAATAGTTGACATCAATTTATGGATTAGCTTTATTATTTCCAATAAATACCATTTACTTTATCTGCGTTCATTGAAGAAATAAGAAACATCAACAAAACTAAGTGATCAGCGGAGCCCAGACCTAACAGGTTTTTGAAACCTGTTAAGGTCTTCAAGTCACTTCATCCCCGAGGCTTTCATCAAAAACTTTTCGCCAAACCTTTTCTTTACACTATCAATAGCCTGATAAAGCCGGATGGTTTCCTGGGTATCTTCAAAGAGATTGATTTGATAATTTCCGGGTATAAGATGCGTGAAACGTACGCCTACCAACCTTATCAGCATACGGCGATCGTAAAGTTTTTCAAATATCTCAGATGCGGTGCTGATGAGGATGTGATCTGAATTTGTATAAGGAATGGTTTTCTGCTTTGTAAAGGTTTCGAAATTTGAGTAGCGCAGTTTTATGGTTATGCAGCCGGTGAGCTTATTCTGACTGCGAAGTTCGAAGCCGATCTTCTCTGTCATCCGTACAATTTCTGAATGCAGGAAATCCATATCTATCGTATCCTGCGGAAAGGTGTTTTCTGATGAAATAGACTTTTGTTCATGATAAGGAACTACCGGAGATTCATCAATACCATTGGCTCTGCGCCATAATTCCGTACCGTTTTTCCCTAACAGGTTTTGCAGCATCTCCACCGGTATTTCACTCAGCGTTTTCACCGTTTCCACGCCCATCTTGATAAGCAGAAATGCCGTTTTCTTTCCGATGCCCGGAATTTTTGCCACGCTAAGCGGCGCCAGGTACAACTTTTCTTCACCAAAAGGAATTTCTATCTGCCCGTTGGGCTTGACCTCATTGGTTGCTATTTTGCTAATGAGTTTATTGGCGGATAAAGCATAGGATGTGGGTAAGCCGCACTCTTTCTTCACCTTTTCCTTGACGGAATGCATAAACTTCATACATCCAAAAAAGCGGTCCATCCCCGTCATGTCCACATAAAATTCATCAATCGACGATTTTTCAAAAAGTGGCACACTGTCTTTGATAATGTCCGTAACCAGGGATGAGTATTTCACATACATCTCCATGTCTCCGTTAATGATAGTGGCTTCCTTGCATAGGCGTCTCGCTATTTTCATGGGCATGGCACTGTGAACGCCAAACTTCCGCGCCTCGTAACTGCAGGAGGCTACTACGCCCCGATCGCTCGAACCGCCTATCAATACAGGCTTTCCCCTTAATCCGGGATTGCGCAGCAGTTCCACTGATACATAAAAAGAATCTAAATCCAGATGGGCGATATGTCTGTTTTGTGTTTGCATACGGAAGCCGGTGCAAATTAATGGATTTTGAATAATGATAAAAATATTAGCAAAAAGAGTTGTCAACATCGGTTAATGAATCGCCATGAATCAGCAGATGCCGGTTATGGAAGGCGATTAAACGAAAAAATACCGGAATGCATGTAAAATGTTCAGGAAAATATTGCTTCTGTTCGGGAAATGATTAATATCTTCACGATAGTAAATGAATAAGCGAATAATTTCCAAACGATCCGTCCTTATCGCCGCTATCATTGCCGGACTTTCAATTACGGCTTTTTTTCTGTGGCAACATTATAAGTACCGGTTAGCTGAATATCAGCTATCGGACGTGCTGAAATATCAGACTGATAGTTTGTACTACCTGAGTTATGATTACCTGCATTTTGACGAAGTGCTGGGGAATGCACAATTAAGAAACGTACGCGTGGTGCCTGATACGGCGCGTGCCCGAAGTATGCCTACAGAAAAGCAACCCTCGGTACTGCTGGATGTAACGATTGATTCCATCACCATTAAGGGTGTTCGTACACTCAAAGCACTTAAGGGAAATGATATAGCAGGCGATACCATTATCATTAACCATCCGCAGGTAACGATGTATGTATTGAAACCGTTGAATAAAAATACCCTTATTGAATCAGAGGCAGAGGCGGTGTATAAAGACATACTCGGGTCATTAAAAAGTATCAAGGTTGGATTTGTTTTAATAGATCAGATACACGTTAAAGCGGTTCATTTCCGATCGGGAAAAAAGGAGTTTGATTTTCTGAACGGGAATATCGAATTGACCGATGTGCTTATTGATAGTGCTCATAATAAAGATGATTCAAGAACGCTTTTTAGCAAAAGAGCGGCATTTAATGTGGACTCTTTTCGCAGTTATAATAATAACAGACCAGAGTTGATCGTGAAAAAAGTTGCCTATGCCGGGGCAGAGCGTTCCATTGTATTTGACAAGATTATTTTAAACCGATTTGATGATGAAAAGGGAGAAGGTAAGTTGTTGTTAGATGCTACTTCATTGCGATTTGCAGGATTAAATTCGAATGCGATTGTAAAAGAGAAGGACTTTGTGATTGATTCAATTTATTGCAAGGATATAAAGATATACGAACCTCCAAAGGAGAATGCGCCTGATATTAAACTGGCCAATAATGCCGGTTCGGTGGGTGATACCTTATCCGGATTTGAGAATGCATACAGTGTGAAACTTGATTTTTTGTCGTTTGAAAATGTTCAATATTACCCGCTCAAAGAGAAACACATGGATTGGGGGCCTGTACGGTTTCAGTTGCGCGGTGTGGCAGCCGACAGATTTGCGTTGTTCAGGTCTCAGCCGCTCAAGCATATCAGGGAACTAAATCTCGAGATTGATTATCTGAAGATGGCATCAAAGGATAAGCAGTACAGTTTTGAATTGCAGAAAATCAGGATCAATTCTTTTCATAAGAACCTGCTTATTGAGCGGGCATCCGTTGATCCGGCGCTTGGAGAAGCGGCTTTTGCTGCGCATTACTCGTTTCAGAAAGACCGGTTTGATGCATCCATGAAATCCATCAGTCTGGATGGTATTGAAATGGAAAATATTTTTAACAATAAGCTGATTGCTTCGAAACTGACGATTAAGAACACTTCATTAAAAATTTTCAGGGATTTGAATAAGCCATTGGAAGATAAGAGTAAAGTTGGAAACTATCCTTCGCAGATGTTGGAGCAACTTGATTTTCCGATTTGGATCAAGGAAGCCTCTTTGCCCAATACCTACGTTGAATATCGTGAAAAGCAGGTAAACAGTGGTAAGACCGGAACGGTTAGTTTCAATAACTCATCTCTTCATATCACAAACATCACGAACGACAAAGCAGCTATATCAGCCAATAATTTGCTGAACATTGATTTTAAAACCAGGGTTCTGAAATCCATTCCGATGGAAGGTAGTTTTAAGTTTTTTCTGGGCAAGCGTTCGGGGGAGTTTATAGTTAAAGGAAAGGTCGGCGCTTTCGATGCAGAGGAGCTGAATCCGGTATCGGTTCCTATGGCCTTGATCCGAATGAAAGCGGGATCTATTGCCGGAATGAATTTTGATTTGAAAGGCGATGATTATAAAGCTTCGGGAGACCTTGTAATGCAGTATGAAGATTTAAAGGTGGAAGTTCTTAAAAAGCAGGATTCAACCGGCGAATTAAAAAAGCGCGGGCTGCTTTCGTTTCTGGCCAATATTGTGGTGATCAGCAATAATCCAAAAAATGGGCAGCTTCGCGAAGTTCATCCCGAGTACGATCGGAATGTCAATAAATCATTTTTTAATTTGGTTTGGAAGACCATTCTTACGGGCATGAAGGAAACCATCGGCGCGGAGTAGAATTCTTTCCTCCTGTCGGCGTCAATGCGGGAGGGAGACCCGACAGCGTGGAAAGAACGGAAGGATTCTTTAAAATGTATTTCTTGCTCATCCACGCTGTCCTGTCCTTTGGACGAGAACAGGTGGCTGATCTTTCCCCCTATTGGCGTCGGTATGCAGGCTTCATGGGTGGCAGACCCGACA
>JBIQMB010000200.1:0-6271 GCA_044463745.1 Chitinophagaceae bacterium
TTGCGGATACCGTTTTATGGCCAGGCGCCAGGCAATATCTTCCGTAAAGTGAAAATGAAAAACATTTAATTTATACCTGCTCATCATTTCAATTTGTTGCTTGAGCAGACGGAGAGGCATGAAATTTCTTCCCACATCTATCATATAACCACGCCACGAAAATGCTGGCCAGTCAATGATTTCACATGCAGGAACGGTAGCGCCATCCCGCATCAGTTGCCGCAGGGTTTGTATTCCGTTAAATATGCCGTGGGGGGTATTTGCTGTAAGCCGAATGCCGGAGTCCGTCACCTTCAGGTGGTAAGCTTCAGCCGGATTTCTGGTAGTTTCTACCCGGCCAATCTTAAGCTCGATCGATTTTCCGGTCGCCTTTTTCAGGATAGGAATATCCCACCCATTTCCACGCAACATGTTCGTCAAATAAGATGCTTCTTTTATAAGCAGCGAATCATCCAATACAATACCATTGCATTCGTACAGATTAAAAAATGAATTTTGCCAGCTCATCTTTTGGGGTAACGGAATAAGAGAAGGCTTTGGTTCGGCATCGAATACATAAGGGTAGATAATTTGTTTCCAAAGCAGGTAACCATCCCCCATTAAGTGCAAACCATCATTGGTATAAGCAGGCTTCATTTTACCTGACTCGTCCTCAAAGGCTGAATGCAGACCAATAAAGGTATAGCCATAATGAGTAGAACTATCTTTTAATAACCGATTAATGTAAAGGATTTCTTTTCCCTTATTTACATGCGACCCAAATTTGCCAAAGTCACTATTTACTGGTAATATACTCTGAACATAAATGCCGGTGGCGGGCGATGATTCCCTAATTTTTTTGACAATAAGTATTTGATTTTTAAGGATGCTATCCGGGTGCTTACCCTGCGCCAGATCATTGACTCCGATCATCAGGAAAACTTTTTCCGGTTTCCTGTTCGTCACCTCTTTCAGCCGATAAAGAACACCATCCGTGTTGTCACCACTGATGCCCCTGTTTTTTATTTTTGAGTTCTTAAATAATTCATTCCATTCGGCTCCATCTGTAATACTGTTTCCTAAAAACACGATTTCACCGGCGGTGGATGGAAGGGTTTTAAAATGACTGTATCGCTGGAAATAATAGGTTGAAAATTTTGAGGAGTCCTGACCCGAAACTTTTTGAATAAAAATAAACGGGATAAAAAGCATCCAAAACAGCGGTATAATTTTTTTCATTTTCTATTTACTTTGACAGGATTGTTTTTTTTGATCTCCGACAATTATACAATTAAATAGATTGAACAATTTTAGGAGGGCTGTAATTAACCAAAGATAACTTTCCATGACCGGTAAGTATTGCATGTGGATAAAATAGTTGACACCATTTAATAATTTGAAGAATACTTTTATCTTTACCTCCAAATACACCCATTATGTTCTCAATCCGAACCTTCAAAGAACAACTAAAACACTTACCGATGCATTATTTATCTACATCGATTACATCTTTACTGCTATGCCTGTGTTTAATTGGTTACGGTCAGGTAAACGTGACCATGAATCATAATGACTTGAAAAGAACGGGGTGGAATAACGGGGAGACCATTTTAAATGTTAACAACGTAGATACAGGTAAATTCGGAAAAATATTTACCCGTGAAGTTGACGATCAGGTATTTGCCCAGCCTCTTGTACTTAACAAGGTTTCTATTTTTGGGAAAGTAAGAAATGTAGTTATTGTAGCAACGGTCAACAATACCATTTATGCTTTTGATGCAGATAATAAGAACCAAACTGAGCCTTATTGGAAGACTAATTTGACCCATGATCCTTCTTTTTTCCGGCCGGTCAAAAATTCAGATATGGTGGGAGCCTGTACCATTTTTCCTTTGGGATACACAGATTTTACCGGAAATATCGGTACCGTTTCCACACCTGCCATCGACCCTGTTACAAACACCATATACGTTGTTTCAAGAAGCAAGTCTAAAGTAGGGGAACAATATGTACAGTACCTTCACGCACTGGATTTAACAACAGGAACAGAACGCTTAGGGAGTCCTGTTTTAATACAAGCTACCTATGAGGGAACCGGACCGGGAAATGTAAAGGGTGTTATTACCTTCGATCCACAAAAACAAAATCAGCGCGCCGGTCTTTTATTGCACAATGGTGTTGTGTATATATGCTGGGCATCTCATTGCGGTTGGGGTCCATACAATGGCTGGATGATGGGCTATGATGCTACCACCCTGAAACAGAAATATGTTTACAACACCACGCCCAACGGTAGAGGAGGCGGTATATGGATGGGTGGCCAGGCACCCTCTGTAGATGATGAAGGAAATATATACATTGCTACAGGAAATGGGGTAACCGGCCAGGCAGGCAATCCAAATGATACCATCAATCGGGCAGTGAGCCTGGTTAAGCTGACTCCTGAACTTAAAGTAATCGACTTTTTTACGCCGGCTAACTATGAGTATCTTAATACGGCTGATAAGGATTATGGAATTAATGGCCCGTTACTGATTCCCGGCACAAATCTATCGTTATCCGGAAGTAAGGATGGTGGCCTCTACCTGGTAAACAATAATAAAATGGGCGGCACAAGAACAGTTCAAAATGATGTTTTGCAAAGAATAAATTTTGGAAACTGGGGCACCGTAAATAAAAAATGTCTATATGGATCACCTGTTTATTTTAAAGATGAATCGAACAAAGAATATATTTATGGGTGGGCGCAGGGTGCTTATTTAAAACAAATACCGCTTGACAGAAAAACAATGCGATTTGATACGCTCAATGCGAAAATTGGATTGAATCCATCGGCAAGTGGCTATATGCCGGGAGCTTTACTTTCTGTTTCATCTGATAAATCGAAAAAAAATACGGGCATATTGTGGGCATCAAATGTGGTTGTTGGTAACGCAAATCATTATACTGTACCAGGTGTGTTACAGGCGTTTGATGCAACGGATGTAACCCGTGAGTTATGGAACAGCAATTGGAACAAGAACCGTGATTCTGTTGGGATGTTTGCCAAATTTTGTCCGCCCACTATTGCAAATGGAAAGGTTTATCTGGCCACATTTTCTAACCGACTAAATGTATATGGACTTCTTTCAGAAAAAGATGATAACAGAAACGAACCATCGGCAGGATTTACCATTTATCCAAATCCAAATAATACCGGCAACCTCACCATTAGCATGAATTTAGGATCGGAAGTCGCCCAAAGCATTTTGATTTTTAATATGATAGGCCAACGCGTTTCAGAATTTAATCCAAGCCTTAACCGTGGCCACTATACATACCCGATAAAATTGGCCAAAGGAATGTATATTGTAAAAGTGCTGACAAAAAATGAGAGCTATTCTTCGCCTCTTATCATTCCATAAGCGGGCTTTAAAGAAATATTGACTCTCCCGTGTAAGCAGTTTTCTTTAATAAAATTAATACAGATGATCTATAGAGTTTATCTTTCTCTTCTATTTATTTTCAGTATCGAAGTTTCTGGACCTACGGCTCAGCCCTTAGCAAAAGAAGCTCTTGCCCCTACCCCTCCCATGGGATGGATGTCGTGGAATTTTTTTGCAGACCGGATACACGAAAAGGACCTCCGCGAAATGGCCGATGCAATGGTAGAAACGGGAATGGTAGCCGCAGGATATAAATATCTGTTTATCGACGATGGCTGGCTGGGCGGCAGGGATAATCGGAATAACATTATTCCAGACCCGCAAAAATTTCCCTCGGGAATGAAAGCCCTCGCAGATTATGTACACAGTAAGGGAATGAAACTGGGCATCTATTCTGATGCAGCTCAACTTACCTGCGCAGGATATACCGCCAGTTTGAATTTTGAAGAGCAGGATGCCAAAACCTTTGCAGCGTGGGGAATTGATTATCTTAAATACGATTATTGTCATGCACCGGCCGATTCGCAAACAGCGAAAGTCAGATACAAAAAAATGGCCGATGCGCTTCGCAACAGCGGAAGAGACATTGCATTTGGTATATGCGAATGGGGCGACCGGCAACCCTGGTTATGGGCTCGCGCTGCAGGTGGACAACTCTGGCGTATGAGCGCAGACGTAAGGGATAAATGGAAAAGCCTGGAAAAGCCTAAGGATGCACATGATCTGCACAGAACCGGCGCTGGAATACTGGATATTCTTGATCTGAATGCTGAGCTCTATCCTTATGCAGGACCCGGCGGTTGGAACGATATGGATATGTTGGTGGTTGGGCTATATGGAAAGAAAGGCCCTTCGGGCGATCTGGGTGGAACGGGATGTACAGATGTGGAATACCAAAGCCAGATGACCCTGTGGTGCATGATGGCTGCTCCGCTTATGCCCACCAATGATATCCGGAATATGAATGCAGAAACCAGCCGCATTTTGATGAATAAAGAAATTATTGCCATCAATCAGGATGCACTTGGTCGCCAGGCACAGAGGATAATTAATAATGAAACATGGAATGTATTTTTAAAGCCACTTGCTAATGGGGATTACGCTCTTGCTCTATTAAACAGAAGTGAATCGGATCAAAATACCACGATTAATTTTAAGGAATTGGGCCTGGAAGGAAAGTACGAAATCAGGGATGTGTGGGAACATAAGGATTTGAAAAGAGATAATAAATGGCGGGGTAAGGTAATGAGCCATGAAACAAAGGTTTTCAGACTGAAAAAGATATAGCAAATGAAGTACGAATTCTTTATTTTTTCATCTTTATGGGTTTTCTTCATTTTATTTACACCTCAAAAATCATCGGCTCAAACGGGCGACCTAACCATTGCCTTCGATACGGCCGCCGCACACTTTACCGAAAGCCTGCCTGTTGGAAATGGCAGGCTGGGGGCCATGATGTTTGGAAGTGCCGGTAAAGAAAGAATTGCGTTAAATGAAATATCCCTTTGGTCGGGCGGACCACAGGATGCTGACAATGACATTGCTTACCAATATTTAAAACCCATTCAGGAATTACTGCTTGCCGGAAAAAATAAAGAAGCACAGGAGATGTTGCAAAAACATTTTGTAGCCAAAGGCGTGGGGTCGGGATACGGACAGGGTGCAAATGAAAAGTATGGAGCTTACCAAACGCTTGGAGATTTGTGGATAGCATGGAAGGACAGCCTGACGCCAATTTCGAACTACCGAAGAGAGCTTGATCTGGGAAAAGCAGTCGCAAAAACTTCTTATTCCCGTGCCGGCAACATGATTACTGAAGAAATGTTTGCTGACTTTAAAAACGACATCATCTGGATCAGGCACCGAAGTCAAAAAAAAGGGGGGATAAATGTTCGGGTTTCACTTGATAGAAAAGAACATGCGCAAATAATTGCAAAGCGAAATAAAATCATCATGTCGGGCCAGCTACCCTCCGGCCAAGACAAGGGGATGAAATTTGCTGCCGTGGCAGAGCTCGTTTTAAAAGATGGGAAGTCGGCCGTGAATGGAAATAGCCTCACCGTTGAAAACAGTTCTGAGTGTTGGATTCGTATTTCCGCGGCCACCAATTATAATTATTCTACAGGTGGTTTGTCTGAAGAGGATGTGTTGACAAAGTCCACTGAATTTCTCAGGCGGGCTGCATCTATACCATATTCCCATGCATTGGCTGCGAGTACGAAACATTATCAAAATCTATTCGATCGGTGCAGATTAAATCTGCCTGAAAACAAATCGGTTAACCAACTTACCACACTTGAAAGACTAAAAAGATACCAGGCCGGAAACAGCGATCCTCAATTGCCCGCCCTGTATTTCAACTTTGGCCGGTACTTGCTGATTTCTTCTTCGCGGCCGGGTTTATTGCCGGCAAATCTTCAGGGACTTTGGGCTACAGAATATCAAACACCCTGGAATGGCGACTATCATCTCAATATAAACCTTCAGATGAATTATTGGCTGGCAGAAACCACCAATTTGAATGAACTGGCTGAACCACTTTTTCGATTTACGAAAAATCTCGTAATCAATGGTGAAAAAACCGCCAAAGCATATTATGGCGCAAAAGGCTGGGTGGCTCACGTCATCTCCAACCCATGGTTTTATACCTCTCCGGGCGAGGGTGCCGACTGGGGCTCTACCCTTACAGGCGGTGCATGGCTTTGTTCCCATATTTGGGATCATTTTCGTTTCACCAAAGACACCGCTTTTCTCCGCACCTATTATCCGGTAATGAAAGGAGCAGCCCAATTTCTACAGTCTGTATTGATTAAAGAACCCAAACATGGATGGCTGGTGACGGCACCATCCAATTCGCCCGAGAATAC
>JBIQMB010000201.1:0-6258 GCA_044463745.1 Chitinophagaceae bacterium
AAGGAACTGTCTTTTTCGATGAATCCGGATAATTCCACAGGAATATTCTCTATGTTATTAATCTTTAGGATAGAAAGCAGGAAATAAGAGACATCTTCTACTACCTGGTAATTGAAGGAATTAACCAGCCGACATTTGCCCTCTACAAAAAGAGAGACCACTATTTTGTATGAGTAAAACAAAACGAACATCTTATTTTCTTCCAGCTTATAAGTTCCAAGCATGGTAGAGTACTGGTGCCAGCTTATATGGTCAGGAAACTGGTTCTCGATAATTTTAAACAGATCGTTCCTGACACGGTATCCGATGTAGTACTCCGTTTCTGTTACCAGGTCTGTACATTCGGTGGCATCAGGGTGCAGGTTCCCAAAAAGCAATTGCAATGAATCAGAAACAGAACGGCTATTAAACAATTGGAAGGGGATCAGGGTCGCTTCAGGGAGGGAATAAACAACTGTAGTTTTTTGAAAAGGTTTGGAAAGGTAAGCTTTGGTATTAAAAAGTATTTGGAGCGCGATATGATAACCTGCCATGGAGTGGCTTTTATCGAAATTATAAACGGCAACGCCTATAAATTTTTGCTCTTTCACATTTTTAATACAGAAACTTACTCCCTCATCGCTTACTTCGCAAATGAGTGAACACTCTTCGGAATTAATAGTTTCCGGTATTATTTCGAAAAAAGTTTTCATGCGGTTTGCAAGATAAGCGATAAAATTTTTTTACCCCAATTTGAAATTCAAGTGTTCAAATGCATCGGGATTTGCTATTTAATCAATAATTTTAAATTTTAGGCCCTCCGGGAAGCTAACAGTTACGGATGATTTCTTCCAGTTGGTTTACCGTTGCCAGTCCGGATTGACGCCACACCGTTTTCCCCTCTTTAAATAGAATCAGTGTAGGGACGCTTTGGATGAAAAATGCATCTGCTGCCTGCGGAGCTTCATCTATATCTACTTTCAATATTAGTGCTTCATCACCAAGTCTCGATTTCAGTTCAGCCAAAACCGGCTTCATCATCTGGCAAGGATGACACCATTCAGCAGAGAAATCGACCAGGACGGGTTTTTCTGAATATGCGATATCTGAAAAAGTCGCCATTGATTATTCCTATTTAATGTTTATTTTTCTGATGTACCACTGTCCGAGGCAGGGCTATTGGAACTGTGGACAGTTGACTCACATTCTCCCCTTGTACATTGCCCGCTGGCACAACCAAATGCAAAAAATCCCATCGACGCAAAATATCCGCCAACCACAATACCCGCCCAGTTTTTATCTGTTGCAGAATAGATTAGCAAGGCTGTACCTGCTACCAGGTAAATGATTCGTCTGAAATTCCAGCCTGTAAGTATTTTTTGTTTCATTCTTTTTACTTTTTCAAAGTTAATCAGGAAAGAAGGCTATTTGATATGAGAGAGGAAAGATTACTTTTACAATTTATTCTGCAATCTCTGCCAGCCGCCACCATTATACACTTCGCCATAACCCTTCGACTTTAGGATAGCTCTGGCCGATGCGCTTCTCATGCCTGACGCACAACAGGTTATAATACATTTGTCTTTTTTGATTTTATTTAGTTTCGATGATAATTCGTTCAACGGAATATTAAGCGAACCATCGATATGACCGCTATTAAATTCCCCGACGGTTCTTACATCAAGGATAATTGCCCCATTTCTGACCAGTTCTTTAAAGTCGGTTTTGGGACCCAGCCCGAAAATTTTTCTGATTATAGACATGATATTTTTTTAATGAATAATTGATTCGTAGTCTTCTAATTTTTAGTATTGCTCTTTATTTTATTGTTTACCGATTAATTTCTCTTCAAAACTTCAAACAGCAGGAGTTACATAATGGTCCCGTACAAGATGTTGTTCACCGGCTTGGATGCAGTATGGCTAACACTCTGACTTGCACCCCTGGTTGTAATAATAAGTGTATTCCCGAAAGGGCACCAAAGATAATTCCTGCGATAATGAGTTTGTGTTTTAAATGATTTCATTCGGCTAACGATAACTGAATATTTTACTCTAAAAGTGGTGTAAAGCTCGGTATAGCATGGTTTTAATAAAGTGACTTTTGTTACAGATAATATTTTTTAATTCATACAGACGATTTGTGATCTGATTTTTCAGAACAAAAGGGTAATATTATACAGGTTGGAACCTCGTTATTTCGTAAAATAGGAATGCAATAAAAGCTGATAAATAAAGTGTTTTGAACAAAATATGCGGGAATTTCTATTTATTTGATATAATTAATCATTTTATTTTGATTTTTATTGCAAAATCGGGCATATATAACCTTTAAATACGGCAATAAATCGCAACTTTTTTGGGATTAGAAATAAAAAGTTAAAATAAATGCTTTTTTAATACTTTTTTTCCCTAATTTTCCACAGTGATTTAGATCAAGTGGTTTTTTTCGATCTAATTTTTGCGTTTTCTGCAATATTTGGATTTTATTTTTTTTACACTCTTTTAAATCTTTTTTAATGAGAAAAGTAATCAATCTGGCCGGTATCTTGTTATTGTTTTTGGTGCCTACTTTTACTTTCGCACAGTCAAAAACAATAACCGGGAATGTTACGGGCGACAATGGAGCACCAGTGCCCTTAGCCACCATTAATCAGAAGGGAACTACGAATACAGTTTCTGCTGATGAAAATGGCGCTTATTCCATAACAGTTACCGGAAGGAACCCGATTCTGGTTGTTTCTTCAGTCAACTTCCAAACTGAGGAGGTGCCTGTTGGAGCACAGACCGTACTTAACATTCAATTGAAAGCCTCGGGCGAACTATCCGAAGTGGTAGTAACGGCCATGGGTATTCAGCGACAAAAACGTTCTCTGGGTTATTCGGCACAGGGCGTTGATGCCGAGCAGATCACCGAATCGCGCCAGCCAAATCTGATCAATGCACTCCAAGGAAAGGTGGCCGGAGTTACGATTACGAGTGCGGGTGGTGGACCGGGACAGGGATCGAATATTCTGATCAGGGGGGTTAATTCTCTAAACCTGGGGACAGAGCCCTTATTTGTTATAGATGGTATCCCTATTGATAATACAACCTCAGCCCAGGGGACAGGAGGAGGCCTGCCCGCTTCTATGCCTAACCGTGCTGCGGATATTAACCCGGAAGATATAGAAAGTGTGAATGTTTTACGAGGCGGCGCAGCTACAGCCCTTTATGGATTGCGTGGAGCCAACGGGGTGGTTGTTATTACCACCAAATCTGGACAGAGTGGGCGTTTCAGGATAAATTATTCGGGCACTTATGGTATTGATCAGGTGGATAAGTTTCCGGATGTGCAAAACAAGTTCACACAGGGATACAGTGGTGAATATGATCCGGAATCATTTTGGCCGGAGTGGGGGCCTACTGTAAAAGAGGCCAAAGAACTTGACCCGACGCACCCTGATAAATTGTTTAATCAGTTTGCAAGAGCATATAAGGAGGGTAACCAATTTCGCAATACATTAAGCTTCTCAGGTGGAACGGATAAATCATCCATGTCTTCTTCTCTTTCATATTTTAAGCAAAATGGAACCATTCCTTTTACATGGTATCAGGATGTTTCGGCAAGATTTAATGGTAAATTAAAGTTCAATGATAAATTCAGCATGGGAAGTTCTTTTTATTATATGAATACAGACGGAAACTTTTACGATGCCAACAGATTTAACGAGAATCTCGCATACTGGTCGCCAAGATGGGATGTGAGAGATTACATTAAACCCGATGGAACCCAAAATACCTATGGGAATAACAATGCATGGTGGGCAGCTTATACAGATCGTTTTCGTTCTAATGTTGACCGAATGATTGGTAGTGTAGATTTTAATTACAGTCCGTTTAGTTGGATGACAGCCACCTATCGTTTAGGTATGGATTATTATTCTGACCAGAGAACGGCTACAAGACCCGGACCAAAGGGAGTGCCCGGCGAGGTTGTAGGTGCAGACGATAATGGAGATGGATTTGTAGGACAATACAGAAATTCGTACAGGCAGATTAATAGTAACCTGATGCTAAGTTTTAAACGCGATTGGTCTGATAAATTTAATACAACACTCCGTGTAGGACACGACCTTCTTGACCGCTCACGCCGCATGGTAGCTGCCGAGGGTGAAAACCTGGTTGTTTATAACTTCTTTACGTTAGGAAACGCAAGGCAACAATACGTGGGACAGTATGATGAGCAATACCGGATAATTGGAGTCTACGGAGAACTTACTACTTCTTATAATAATTACCTGTTTCTGACTGTTACCGGCCGAAATGACATGACTTCATCACTCGAGGAAGAAAACAGATCTTTCTTTTATTCATCTGCCAGTCTTAGTTACATTTTCTCAGATATGCTAAAACTTCCTTCATGGATGAATGAAAGTAAATTCAGGATTTCACTTGCCCAGATCGGAAAGGACGCCAAACCGTATAGTACCCGTATGGTATATGTAACCGACGGCGCTCCTATCAATGATGTAGTGAGATACACAAGAAGAAATTCAGCAGGTATTTCTGATTTGAGGCCTGAGCTTACCACGGCTTTTGAGGTAGGGACTGATCTGAACTTTCTGAACAGCAGATTGGGACTGAACTTTACCTGGTACAAATCGAACAGTAAGGATTTGATTATGGATGCTTCAACAGCTCCCGGAACCGGCCTGACAAGTATAACCTTAAATGCAGGAGAAATACAGAATAAAGGTGTGGAAGTTTCGCTAAGAGGAAAGCCGGTAGTACAAAAAGATTTTAGCTGGGAAACGATTATTAACTTTTCGGCGAACAGAAACAAAGTAGTTTCCGTATATAAAGACCTTGATTTTATTCCCGGAGGCAGTTCTTTTGGTTACGGCGGATCAAGCCCATCCTTCCTATACCGTCCGGGTTATTCTGTGGGTGATATTTATGGAACACACTGGCAGCGATACTATGGAGGAAAAACGCCTGACCCGTTAAGAATCGATAAGAGTTTGCCTATTATCATAGGAAGCAACGGATTCCCGGTAAGGGCACCCGGTTCGAGCCAGAAGATTGTTGGAAATTCGATGCCTGATTGGATAGGTAGTATTTCAAACACGCTTCGTTACAAAGCACTTTCCTTAAGTTTTATGTTCGATACCCAACAGGGGCTTCAAAAATGGAATCAACTTGATAACTTCATGGCTGCCTTTGGAATTTCGAAATACACAGAAGACCGTGATCAGATGGTCGTATTTCCCGGAGTTCTGGCAGATGGCACACCAAATACTAAGGAGGTTTACAAAGGGCAAGGAGTTGGTCCTGACGGCGTGAACTATGGGGATGGGTACTACAGAAATATCTATAGAGGTGTATCCGAAGAATTTGTACAGGATGCAAGCTGGGTCAGACTGCGCACCATTAGTCTGAGTTATTCTATTCCATATTCTGTATTAAAAAATACATTTATGGATAATGCAACCGTCAGTTTCACCGGAAATAATCTTTGGCTATCTACCAAATACAATGGATTTGATCCTGAGGCCAGTGATGCCATGACCGGCGATCTGTCTGGCAGCTCGCAGGCAGGGTTTACCTATCCTCCGTTAAGAAACTTTTTGTTCAGTATTAATATCACATTCTAAATTTTGAATAATGCAAAAATATTTGAATCTTATATGGATAGCGGTTTTAATGACCTTCATGGGAGGATGCAAAAAGTATCTGGATATCAATAAGGATCCCAATGCGTCTACGGTCCCCCCGGTTGATGGCTTATTAGCCAATGTAACAAATCTGACACCATACAATGTATATTATGTATCGAATCTTGTATCGTATTACACGCAGAATCTGGCTTCGCCAAGTATAGCAGGAACGGCTGATACCTATCAACAATCTAATCCGGCCACTGCTTGGGGAAGTATTTATAACACACTGACAGATTTATACGATCTGAATTTTTATGCAGGTGAAAATGGGTTATTTGCTTATCAGGCTGTGGCTGATATTCTGACTGCGTATAATCTGAGCCTGGCATCCAATACATGGGGTGATCTGCCTTATTCGGAAGCATTTCTTGGTGCAGAAAATCTTGCTCCTAAATATGATAGCCAAAAAGGGATTTATGATACCTGTCTTGCTCTTTTAAACAGAGGAATTTCTTTACTTCAGAACCCTGATGCCGAAGATCAGATCACATCCGCAAGCGATTACATTCATGCAGGAGATGTGGATGCATGGATAAAAACAGCCTATGCACTAAAAGCAAGGTTGCTCAATCAGGTAA
>JBIQMB010000202.1:0-6255 GCA_044463745.1 Chitinophagaceae bacterium
CAATGTAGTAAGTCTCGGTTCCCTTTATAAACCCTGCGTAACCTCCGCGCCCTCCCTTCTCTGCGTTTCCTCAGCCACAAAGGCACAGAGGCACGAAGAATCACAAAGGCATGGAGATTCGCGTCATTTCGAGCGATGCCCGTAGGTTGCCAAACTGGAAATAGAGAAAATAAGGCGAGTCGAGAAATCCCCCTGAGGACAGTGAATGACGGTTATAGTTGAAAGACTCCCCTGGTTTCCCAGGCGCAAGCATCGCGCTTGTGCCAATGTAGTAAGTCTCGGTTCCCTTTATAAACCCTGCGTAACCTCCGCGCCCTCCATTCTCTGCGTTTCCTCAGCCACAAAGACACAGAGAACCGATGGGTATTACTTGCTTCACGCTGTCGGGTCTGCCTTCGCACCACAACTAAGCAGGACGCCAACAGGTGGTGAAATTCAAAGCATTTTTTTTATTTAATAATTTTTTCTTTCAATGTCAAAAAACAACACATTATTAATCACCGGGGGAACCGGTTCTTTCGGAAATGCAGTACTCCGCCGTTTTCTTGATGACGATTTTTTCAGCGAGATCAGAATCCTGTCACGTGATGAAAAAAAACAGGACGACATGCGGCAGCACTACAAAAATAATAAGATTAAATACTATATCGGCGATACCAGAAACAAAGGAGCTGTAATGACAGCCATGCGCGGAGCCGATTTCGTCTTTCAGGCAGCTGCACTAAAACAAGTGCCGTCATGCGAATTTTTTCCCATCGAGGCAGTTAAAACAAATGTGCTGGGAGCGGATAATGTTCTGGAAAGTGCCATCGAATCCGGTGTAAAAAGTGTTGTGGTACTGAGCACGGATAAAGCCGTCTATCCCATCAATGCGATGGGTATGAGCAAGGCCCTGAGCGAAAAACTCATGGTAGCCAAGAGTCGCGGACTCAACGGATCAGGTCAAACCTTTTCAGGAACCCGGTACGGAAACGTAATGGCTTCCCGCGGATCTGTCATCCCGTTGTTTGTGGATCAGATAAAAGCAGGAAAACCATTAACCCTAACTGACCCGGAAATGACGAGGTTCATGATGACATTGGATGAAGCTGTAGAACTGGTTTGGTTTGCTTTCAATAATGCGCATAACGGAGATATGTTTGTTCAGAAGGCACCCGCTGCCACCATCCATGTTTTGGCCGAAGCGTTGGTTGAGTTGTATAATGCCAGTAACCCGATTAATATCATTGGTACACGTCATGGCGAAAAACTGTACGAAACCCTGGTCAACCGTGAGGAAATGGCAAAAGCCATAGACATGGGAGATTATTATAGAATACCTGCTGATAATCGTGATCTCAATTATGGAAAATACTTTACAGAAGGCCAGTCGAACGTATCGAAGGTAGAAGATTACACATCACACAATACCCATAGGCTGGATGTAGAAGGGATGAAAGAATTGCTGCTGAAGTTGCCCATGATCCGGCAAGATGTTTTGGGTGAGGATATATCGAATGTATATGAACCCTAAAAAAGCCAATTGAATTTTCAAATGCCAATCATTACAGGAAATACCCACACCGATCAGCGGGGTACAATTCGTTTTGTAAATGATTTTCATTTTGAGGGAGTCAAGAGATTTTATTCCATTACCCATCCCGATGTAAATGTTATCCGTGCCTGGCAGGGGCATAAATTGGAAACAAAATATTTCTATGTCAGCAAGGGAAGTTTTTGTGTCAACTGGATCCAGATTGACGACTGGGAAAATCCGTCGAAAGATTTAACGATCCATAACCACACACTTTCAGATCAGCAGAGCGAAATCCTGATCATACCGCCCGGACATGTAAATGGCTTCAAAGCCCTGGAACCGGATTCTATACTGATGGTGTTTTCGGATATGAGCTTGGAAGACTCAAAGAACGATGATTTTCGGTTCCCGGTGACGTACTGGAATTTTAAGGCCTCCGAGTAACGAGGAGGAGAGTAACACAGAGGGAAAGATAAAAGACGAAGCAAGATAAAAGACGAAGGAAGATAAAAGATGAAGGGAAGATAAAAGACAAAAGTTGAAAGATAAAAGGAAAGAGAAGATAAAAGATGAAAATTGGAAGACAAAAATTAAAAGTTTAAAAACGCAGTTTATGGATAATCAAAAATTAAATTTGGAAGAACGGCTCTTTAATTTTGCAGTTCGTTCGATGAAATTTACCAGGGTACTTCCGGTTTCTCCTGAATTCAATGTAGTTAGGTATCAGTTAGCCAAAAGTTGTACCTCCAGTGGAGCAAACTATGAAGAATCTCAAGCAGGATCCTCGAAAGCAGATTTTACGAACAAAGTTAGAATTGCGCTTCGTGAAATGAGAGAATCAAATTATTGGTTGAGAATATTAAAGGGAATTATGGACGAAAGTGGTTCTGAACTCGAATACTTAATCCAAGAATCAAAAGAATTAAAATTAATCTTAGGTGCAATAGTTCAAAAATCCAGAAAGTAGTCTCTTTTGCCCCTTTTGTCTTTGTCTTTTATCTTTTGTCTTGAACCTTTTGTCTTTATCCTTTTATCTTTTGTCTTGAACCCCATTATGCTAAAAATCGGTATCACCGGCCAAGCCGGCTTCATTGGAACACATCTGTACAACACCCTGAATCTTTATCCGGATAAGTACCGGATTATCCCTTTCGGGAAAGATTATTTTGAGGATGAAATCAAACTCCAGGCTTTTGTATCAGGCTGCGATGTGATCGTGCACCTTGCCGGTATGAATCGACATCCCGATCCGCAGACCATCTACGATACCAATATCCGGCTGGCTGAGCAACTCATTCAGGCATGTGAAAAAACAAAGTCAACGCCACACATTCTTTTTTCATCCACCACACAGGAGGAACGTGATAACCTGTACGGAAAGTCAAAAAAGAAAGCACGCGAATTATTTGAAAAATGGGCACATAAAAACCAGGGTCAATTTTCGGGACTGATTATACCGAATGTTTATGGACCTTTCGGAAAACCGTATTACAATTCTGTGGTTGCTACTTTCTGTCATCAACTCACGCATGAAGAAGAACCCACGATTGATGTGGATGGAGATTTAAAGCTGATTTATGTGGGCGAGCTGGTGAACAAAATAATCGAGTACATCGTTCAAACTTTTAATGATCATAAAGAGCATATAGTTGTAAGCGAGGTCCAGATAACGCATACCACCGAACTGAAGGTTTCAGTGTTGCTGAAGATATTGAAAGGATTTAAAAATAACTATTTCGAAAAAGGAGAAATCCCTGATCTAAGTAAACCATTCAACAGGAAGCTATTCAACACATTTCTTTGCTATATTGATCACAAGCAATTTTTTCCTTTTCATCTGAAGTTGAATACAGATAACAGGGGCAGCTTTGTCGAAACGGTTAAGTTGAATAGTGGGGGCCAGGTCAGTTTTTCCACCACTGTTCCGGGCATCACGCGTGGCAATCATTTTCATACGCGCAAGGCAGAGCGTTTTGCTGTTATAAAAGGAAAAGCACGAATTGAAATCCGCCGGATCGGTACGGATGATAAATTAATTTTTGAATTAGATGGTTCGCAGCCTTCATTTGTGGATATGCCCATCTGGCATACGCATAATATCACCAATATTGGAGATGAAGAACTGTACACCATTTTCTGGATCAGCGAACAATATGATCCCAATGATGCAGATACATGGTTCGAGGATGTATGAGGGAAGATAAAAGATAAAAGTTAGAAGATAAAGGACGAAGCAAGATAAAAGACAAAAGTTGAAAGATAGAGGAGAGAGAAGATAAAAGATGGAAGTTGAAAGATAAAATAGGAGAAGGAAGATAACAGACCAAAGTTGAAAGATAAAAAAGGAAAGTTTAAAGTTTAAAGCAGGGTTCTTGAAACCATTTTTGTCTTTTGTCATTTACCCTTTGTCTCCTTTTATCTTTTATCTTAAAACCATTGTCTTAAACCCTTTGTCTTTTGCTTTTTATCATTTATCCTTTGTCTTTTTTCTTTTATCTTTTGTCTTAAAACCACTTTTGTCTTTATCCTTTTATCTTTTATCTTAAAACCACTTTTGTCTTTATCCTTTTATCTTTTATCTTGAAATAATATGAAAAAACTCAAAGTTCTCACCGTCGTCGGTACCCGCCCCGAGATCATCCGCCTCTCGCGCGTCATGGCCGCCTTGGATGCCTCAGAAGCCATCGAGCACATCACGGTACACACCGGTCAGAATTACGATTACGAATTAAACGAAATATTTTATCAGGATTTGGGAATCCGCAAACCGGATTATTTTCTCAACGCCGCCGGAGCAAATGCCTCCGCCACCATCGGACAGATTTTAATCAACATAGATCCCATTCTGGAAGAAGTGCAACCCGATGCATTCCTTGTTCTGGGAGATACCAACAGTTGCCTTTGCGCCATCCCGGCTAAGAAGAGGCACATACCCATCTTTCACATGGAAGCCGGTAACAGATGTTTTGATCAGCGCGTACCGGAAGAAACCAATCGGAAGATTGTAGATCACATAGCCGATATTAACCTCACCTACAGCAGCATTGCCCGCGAGTATCTGTTGCGCGAGGGACTGCCTGCCGACAGGGTTATCAAAACCGGCAGCCCTATGTTTGAGATATTGAATCATTACATGCCCAAGATATTGGCTTCGGATGTACTGACGAGATTGGGACTGCAGAAAGAAAAATATTTTGTTGTCTCCGCACATCGGGAAGAAAATATAAATAACGATAAAAATTTCAGCGGACTGATAACCTCGCTGAACCTGATTGCCGAAAAGTATGGTTATCCGATTATTGTTTCCACGCATCCGCGTACGAGGAAGAAATTGGAAGAGTTAGTGGCACAGAGTAACACGGAGGAAAACGCAGAGTTACACAGAGGAAGAAGTACTCCGAGCGACTCTGTGCCCTACTCTGAGGAACTCAGTGCAACAGAAGAAAGAACACAGCCTAGTACAGAGGCACACGAAGATAATGACAAAACTTCGGGCGGCTCTGTGCCCTACTTTGAGGAACTCAGTGCAATAAAAGAAAGAACACAGCCTAGTACAGAGGCACACGAAGATAATGACAAAACTCCGAGCGACTCTGTGCCCTACTCTGAGGAACGCAGTGCAACAAAAACCTTCATTCACCCCCTCATCCAATGGATGAAACCGTTAGGCTTTAGTGATTACAACGCCTTGCAGCTAAATGCTTACGCCGTTCTTTCCGATTCGGGCACTATTTCCGAAGAGTCTTCCATTATGAACTTTCGCGCACTCAATATCCGCGAAGCCCACGAGCGCCCCGAAGCCATGGAAGAAGCCTCCGTGATGATGGTTGGATTAAATCCTGCAAGAATACTTCAGGGCTTACAGCAGTTGCAGAATCAAAAAACCGGCGAAGCACGAAATTTCTTCCCTGTAGCCGATTACTCCATGCCCAATGTAAGTGACAAGGTGGTAAGAATTATTTTAAGTTATACGGATTACGTGAAAAGGACGGTGTGGAGTGAGTAACTTTTATCTTTTATCTTTTATCTTTTATCTTAATCATTCCGAGTTATACAGATTATATAAAGCGCACCGTGTGGAGTGAATAACTTTTGTCTTTCGTCTTTTATTTTTATTGTTCTTTCTAGAAAGCTTTCTTGTATCCTATATATTTTGAAAAAAATCATTAGCAAAATAAAAAAAATCGCTTTTAATACCCAATTTAAGCGTAATATGATAAGTGGGTCGGTAGTTCATGGCTTGAATATTTTAGTAGTCATGGTCAGCTACCCCATTTATATTAATTATTTAGGATTTGAACTGTTTTCTGTATGGTCGCTATTGTCAGTTGTGATAAGTTTTGCGATGATGGGAAATCTTGGCATTGGCAGAGCTGTGGTTACTTTTGTGGCTAACGCAAAATCGGCAAAAGATTACACCGAGATAAACCGAATTTATCATTCAGCCTTGATCATAACGATTATCCCTTCTGTCCTTATCGCAATTTCAATATGGATATTTAGTCCTCAGATTGTGAGATTATTGGAAGTACCTGTCCAGCACAGAGAAATATCGATTATAGTTGTTAAATACATAGGCATTGCTATTGGTACATACTTATTACATGATATGATGGTAGGTATAATAACTGGGGTGGGTAGATTAGATGTATCTAATATTATTTTATTACTGCTGAATATTTTTAAAGTCTTAAATACGATAGTTTTCCTTGCCATTGGAATGTCACTTAAAGGGGTGA
>JBIQMB010000203.1:0-6253 GCA_044463745.1 Chitinophagaceae bacterium
TCATCCTGCCATCCATATTTTCTTTCATTGCTTCCAACGATCATCGGGTACCAGGTATGGCCGAATTCATGATCCGTAACGCCCCATAAACCGGAACCGCGCGAGCGCGAGCTACAAAATACAATAGCCGGATATTCCATTCCGCCTACGTTACAGGCCACGTTTACAGCCGAGGAGTAGGGATAATTATACCAGCGTTTGCTGTATCCTTCTATCGATGCTTTTACATATTCGGTGCTCCGTTCCCAGCCGTTGTTTCCGTTTGATTCAACCGGATAAACGCTCAGCGCCAATGCAGTCTTGCCTTCCTGTAGATTGATGCGTGCGCCGTCCCAAATGAAAGAAGCAGAAGCGGCCCAAGCCACATCGCGTGCGTTATCAATTTTAAAATGCCAGGTTTTATTACCCGACTGATTATTTTTCTTGCTCTGTACTTCTTCAGCACTACGGATGATGACGGTTTTGTCACTTTTTTTAGCCTGTTCATAACGATTGAATTCGGTTGTCGAGAGCACCTGTTTTGCGTTCATCAGGTCGCCTGAACCTACCACAACCATATTGGCCGGTGCGGTGATTTTGACGTCAAAATTTCCGTATTCCAGATAAAACTCACTGGCTCCAAGGTAAGGCAGGGTGTTCCAACCTATCACATCATCATATACACAAAGCCGCGGATACCACTGCGCAATGGCGTATATCTTACCATTTTTAGTGGGCTGAATTCCCGTACGGTCGCTTCCTTGCCTCGGCACCAGGAAGTCATACTTCATCCTGAACTGAACTTTACCGCCATTGGCCGCCAGTGGCTCTTTTAGCCTGATTTGCATGCGGGTATCATCTACCAGGTAATTGGCTTTTTCTGAGGTAGTTTTTCCTTTTGATTCAGAAATCAGATCAACGGTTTGAAATTTAAATCCGCCATCAAACTGTGAATTCGCATCGCCATAGCGGCTTCGCCCGGTGGCAGGCATCTTTGCTTGTCCTCTTGATTCCTGGGTAAAGAGATTCTGATCCAGTTGAAGCCACACAAAATCCAGTGTGTAAGGACTGTTGTTAATATAGGTAATCAGGATAGATCCGCTTACTTTATCATTGATTGTATCCAGCGATGCCTCTATCTCATAATTGGCACGATTTGTAAAGTATTTTGGCCCCGGTCTTCCATCGGCTGTCCTGAATTCATTTACTGACGATGGGTAAAAATCAGGTTTGAATGCGTCGTGCGGTGTGTAACCCGAATCATCCTGGGCAAACAATACAAATGCGCTCATCAGAAATACTGCGGAGAGGAGAGTCTTTTTAAGCATTGAATTCTTGATTTTAATTTTAAATTGATGAATAATGTTTTTTCCATGTTACGGATGTGCTTCCTTTGAGGCCGTTGATGGGCGGACGCAGTTTTCGGATGGTAACCGAAATGGTTATGACTTCCGGAAAGGCTTCGTGGATAAGGGCTCCGATGTTCATGGAAACAGTTTCGAGCAGCGGAGTGGCTATCTCCATCTGGCTTTTGATAATTTCATATAGTTTTTGATAATTGACCGTTTCTTCTATATGCCTGATGATGTGTTCCGGAGCCGGAATATCAACAGAGCAGTCCACCTCGAAACTGTTTCCCAGAATTTTTTCTTCGGGATAAACACCGTGGTAAGCTTCGAACTGAAGATTGTTCAAAGAAACTGTCAGCATCAATTGTTTGTTTTAGGATTCTATGGCTGATATCTGATCAGACGGAACAGGGTGTTCCAGAATACTTATATAACGTTCAGCATCCAGCGCAGCCATACATCCGGTGCCGGCTGCTGTAACTGCCTGACGGTAAATTTTGTCTTGCAAATCTCCGCAGGCAAACACACCTTCTATATTGGTTTTGGTACTGTCCGGTTGGGTAATGACGTATCCGTCATCATCCATTTCAAGCCATCCTTTCAGGAAATCGGAGTTGGGTTTATGACCGATTGCTACAAAGTATGCACTAACAGGGATGTCCATTTTTTCACCGGTTTTATTATTGAAAACCCTTACGGCCTCTGTTTTTTCTTCACCCAGGATTTGTTCCACCTCGGTATTCCAGTAAACCTGGATGTTTTCTGTTTCAAGCACACGCTGCTGCATGATTTTGCTGGCCCGCATCTCATCTCTTCTTACAAACATGTGTACCTTGCTGCATATCTTGCTTAGGTACAGTGATTCTTCTGCCGCCGTATCTCCTGCACCTACAATACACACTTCTTTTCCTTTAAAGAAAAATCCGTCGCAAACTGCACAGGCGCTAACACCACGTCCGTTCAGTCTTTCTTCATCCGGCAATCCCAACCATTTGGCCGTAGCTCCGGTAGCGAGTATTACGGTATCTGAACTAATCCATTTTTCATCATCAATTTTAACCTTTAACGGCCTGTCTGAAAAAGAAACCTCGGTAGCCAGGCCATACCGGATATCCGTTCCCATACGCCGGGCCTGTTTTTCAAAATCGATCATCATATCCGGTCCCTGTACGCCATCGGGATAACCGGGATAGTTTTCTACTTCGGTGGTAATGGTTAATTGACCGCCGGGCTGAATGCCCTGATAAAGAACGGGTTTAAGATTAGCACGCGCTGCATAAATGGCTGCGGTATATCCCGCCGGACCTGATCCGATGATCAGGCATTGTACATGTTCAGTAACTTCTGTCATAAATTAAAATTAATGCTGTGTGGCAAATTTAAGGTTTTAAAAAATTCTATTAAGTTACCTAAGAGACCGAAAAGTGTTAAAGATTACCCCAAAGAAGGGCGATTTTGAGGAGAAAACTCCTTTTTCTAACGAAAAATAAAAAAAGTACAAGGCTGCGGATTATTTTCTTTTGCGGCCTGTAAAGAAATCTTCAAACGTTTCAAAATCTTTACGATACGACAATTGAATACCTGTGCGGTTCAGGCTTGAAAGGCCGACGGTACTGACAGGGTCAAAGTCGCTTCGGTTAAATCCTATCACACGCAGGTTGCCACTGGGAGACAAGAGCATTTCGAAAGAAATGTCGGGTGTAATCAACAGGTCGGAGTTTGTATTGGCCAGTCCGGGGTTGGCTTTATAGTTTAAATTACTGCCTACGTTTATAATAAATTTTCGGTTCGGGAAAGCATACCGAAGTCCAACGGTACCAATATTCTGGATGGGCAACTCATTGATATTTCTTTGAAAATTGAAATCCATCGTATTGATATTGGTATAGAGGTTTATCGTATTCGTTTTTAAAAGTTTTTGCAGCCAATTGTTTAGCGAGGAGGTGAGGGTGGCCGATAAAAGCTGACCGACGGTTTTACTCACGAAGTTTCCGGTTGCGTTGCCGGCAAGTGAACGCTGATCGGTAGTGAGGAAGGTGTTGAATAGCAAGAGAGAAGCCACCTGGTTGAGCATTTCATTATTATCTGTCTGAAACCTGGTTTTTAAAAACTCGGAGGCAATCGGATCCGACTTCAACGGATTATCAAATGGGAATTGAAATTCAAACTGAGGCGATGGGTTTTTGAGTGTTCCCCTTAATTTGAAAATGATATCAATGTCGCCCTGTACATTTGAGAATCCGGTACTGGTAGGTATGTTGCTCAGGTTTACATTTTGCGCTTTATAAATGGCGTCAATGTCTAATAAGGCCTGGTAGGGATCGCCCTGCCATTCGATAAATCCCTGCTGGAGAATAAAGGGTGTTTTGAGAAAAGTTTGGAAGTTGAAAGTATATTGCCCCTCTTCTATGGAATACCTTCCCCTGATGGTAAGCGGATCGCGGGTGCCGGCCGAAATAAAGAGTTTGCCTGATCCCTGCGCTTTAATAACATCTCCGGTGGTTTCATCCAGGATAACGTCGATGGTTGCTAACGGATTGGCGGTTAATTCCATATCGACTCTTATGTTGGTATTCTCCCTGATTTTTCGGTCCACAGCCATTTCCCGTCCAAACTGGATAAATTCTATATAATCCAGACTACCGCTTTCAGCCGATTCAGAAATAGGAAGAAAGATATGGCTGCTATCAGTAGGCTCGCCTCTGATGTTCATCCGCATATCGGTAGTAAAACCATTAAGCGAAAGGGTAGCCTTCCCTGTTACCTGGCCATAAAACTGGTCATTGTCTTTGGCAGTTGTATTAAGCAATTGGAAATTATTTCCGGTAGTTACATGCAGTTCGTTAAAGAAAAAATTATCGAAAAAACTGTGATAAATCTTTCCTGTCAGCGTCGCCTTCCGGTTTTTATAATCGTTGATCGTAAGCGATCCGAAGTCTATCTCATCTTCATTAAATGTGATCACCGATCCCGGTGCCAAGTTGTATTTGCACTGCGTGTAATCTACTTTAAGAGAGGTGCTATCGAGCCTGATAGAGCCGGTTACTTTCGGATTATCAGGCTTGCCCCAAAGGTTTAGAATGCCGGTTGCCCTGCCATGTATGTCACTTACGATGCCCGATAAATAAGGCTCCAGAAGATGAACCTCTGTAGCACTAAAGTTGGCTGTGCCGGAGAGCGGACTAATGGAGTCAGAAATCTGGTACAGCATATTTGCATGAAAGCGATACGGATCGTTTTCAGAATCTACTGTTGCAAAAACGGATTGCGTTCCTTTATCATAGTTTCCGGAGGTTTGGATGATGCCGACTGAATCCTGCTCAAAGAAAAATTCACGAATCGTAGCATCAAAGTCCATTTTCATATTGCCAAGTGGGTCCTGCATACGGATATCGCCGGAGAATACGCCTTTCATAGCCGGTGTCTTCAAAAAGAAAGGAAGAGCATCCTCCAGAACAAAATTCTTAAGCGAAATGTTGAGGTCGTTGCTATTGTTTACGTCTGAAAATTTGGTAGCAAAAACCACCTCCTGCCCGTTTTGATAAAGCCGCAGATGATTGGCAATAACCATCTTGCCAACCAATGCTATTTCGCCTCCTTTTTCGATTGTCCATTTTTTTTGATTCAGCACAAAAACAGACGGATTGAATGAAACCGTAAACCCATCATTCATGGTTTGAATGCGCGCGGAAAGGTCTGCCGAATAATACACATTATCAGGCGAAGTGGTGATATGAACTTCGGAGATATCATTGGATGAAACGGCCTCCAGACGCGTACGTTGCGAGTGCAGGCTGTCGTTGATTACCACATCATCGATATCCACATAAAGGCCGAGCGTGTCCTTATTACCCTGGCCATTTAAATGAATGTCTCTGAATGCAAAGGTTTTGTATTTGAAGTCAGGAATGGTAGCGTCCAGTTCCAAATGATTGTTTTCAATATTGATTTGTCCCTCTATGATAGAGTTATCAAATCCATGAAGATCCTTTTCGAATAAATTGAGGTATTCACTTACATTTTTTGTGTGAATCATAAAGGAGAAATCCTGATTGCTGGTACTGCCATGCACCTTGTTGATGTAAGCGGGGTAGTACCGGCTGAGAAATATCTGAAATGCGGATGGTAGTTCTTTGATTCTGAAATTACCATTGATCGACGCTTCCAGTTCATTTGTTTGCAGTGAAAGTATTTTCCGGTTATCAAATTCGGATGAAGTAACGGTTAAAGAATCAAAGGAAAGCGGGCGGTTATCGTTGAGCAAAACAGCATTGGTGATTTTGGCGGTACCCAAAAATTTGTCGATGCTGTTTCCTGTAAAATTAAAATCCAGATTTCCGCTGAATGAAAGCGGGTCTTTTACCAATCCAAGCGCCTTAAAATTCAAGGCTGATACAACTGCATTAAAATCGAAATAAGGATTCTGCTTACTGTAATTGAGCGTTCCGGTTAGTGTATCAACCCACAGATTCGGATCCTTGATACTGGCCGAACCTGAAAAAACGTCCTTCTTAATTTTACCATGTGCAGTGATGTCTGAATAATCGTAATGATTGAATTGTACATGGTTAATATGGCCATCGAAGTCAATATCCATCTCTCTTTCAGTAAATCCTTTTCCGTTCAGGTTTCCGCTGAAGGAGATCATGCCGATCTGGCTGTTTGAAATAAACCGGCCCAAATTAAAATTAGTGGTAGAAACACTGCCCTTATAAACCGGGATGGATTGAGAAGGAACCTTAAGCTGCAAATCTGTATTGAGTGTTCCTATTTGGGTTGACAGGTTTCCGAATGCTACAAAGTCGTGAAAAAAACCGGTGAAGCTGCCTCTGAAACTGATGTCTCCAAAGCTCATCAGGTCTGGCTGCGGCAATTGTTTTATGGCCGGAATAAATCGGGCAAGCTGGCGCATGTTCGTACGCATT
>JBIQMB010000204.1:0-6218 GCA_044463745.1 Chitinophagaceae bacterium
CCTGTTGTATCCACAGACAAAGCTTTAATATTTCCGCCAACAGACGTGCCAGCCTTCTTCAAACAATCCTTAACAGTAAACTCCACCCCCTCGATGTAATCAAGCGGATGTTGCCGAAATTGATTTCGTACAGGATCACAATACAATTGTTTCTTCCATCGCGGATAATAAAAAACCGAAGAAGCCACCTCTTCACCATTCGAGGTATTAACAATCAAACACCGGACGGAATCTGTCCCATAGTCTAACCCGATAACAAATGAAGTCTTTTCCATATTCAAGAATAACTGATTAAGCTTTATTTCATCAATCCGATTTTATAAACCGTGGCGCTCCGGTATTCATTACCCGGCAACAGAATGGTTGAGGGAAAAGAAGGTTGATTGGGCGAATCGGGAAAATGCTGTGTTTCTAAGCACAATGCTGTTCTGTAGGCAATGGGCTTACCATTGTCATCTTTAAATTTACCATCCAGAAAATTGCCCGCATAAAATTGCAAACCCGGTTCAGTAGTGTAAACTTCAAGACTTCGTCCTGAAATTGAATCAGAAAGAATGGCCACCTTTCGGAGTGTACCATTCGGCTCATTCAATACCCAGTTGTGATCATAACCGCCGTCAACATTATCAATGTCCTGACCAATTTGTTTTGCAGTCGTAAAATCAAAAGGCGTTCCTTTCACATCAGCCAGTTGCCCTGTAGGAATCAAAGCCTGGTTTACCGGAGTATAGCGGTTGCCATCAATCCACAACTTATGGTCTAATATTGAATTCGTTACGTCGCCGGTTAAATTAAAATAACTATGATTCGTAAGGTTTATCGGAGTAGCCTTATCTGTTTTAGCAAAGTATTCTATTCTCAACTCATTATCATTTGTAAGCGTATATACAACATTTACATCTACATTTCCAGGGTACCCACCTTCGCCGTCTTTGCTTTGGTAACTGCAGGTGACAGAAGGGAGCGAATCGTCAGTAACTACTGTCTTCCAAATCCTTTTATCGAATCCTTTGTCTCCTCCATGCAATGAATTAGCGCCGTCATTTTTGTCTATTTCATATTTTTGGCCATCCAGTTCAAATCCGGCATTGGCAATGCGATTTGCATACCGACCGATAATGGCGCCAAAATAAGGGGGATGCTCCAGATAATCCTCTAAGGACGGTAATCCTACAACCACGCTTGACAGTTTATCATTTTTATCTTTAACCTGAAAAGATGTAACGATTCCACCATAGTTTGAGATCGTAACCACACTGCCCCGATCATTTTTTAAAGTATATAAAAAGACACTGTCGCCATCCGGCATATTACCCCACCACTCTATAGACACTTTAGCTTCTTTGCTGTCCATTTCTGAATCTCCACCATTCTGATTACAAGCTACAAACAATAACAGGACAGGAAAACACTTTAGAAGATTTAAATTGTTACGTATAATCATATCCATTCTATTTTATGCAAAAACTAAAAACGGAAGTTAAAAAAGATGTTTAATAATCAGGTAAAATTTATAACCGTCTTTTAAAAAACAGAACTTCCGTTTTGCAATTCTATATAATTAATAACCAGGATTGGGTTTCAAATTAGGATTGGCATTCAAAATACTTTCAGCGATTGGGAAAAGCTTTACAAAGTCTCCTACCGGCTTATGTTGAAACCATGATTTAGTCGTGTAAACTCCAAATCTTATCATATCCTGCCTTCTGTGAGCTTCACCTGCAAATTCCCACCCAAGCTCATCATAGAATCTACCATACTGAATATCGTCTCCTCCTTCATAAGAGGTTATTTTACCGTTCTCCACGTAACCATACTTATACACGCTCCCCATTTGTAACTGACTTCCGGTTACTGTTACCTTAGAAGGCGCACTTGAAAAGTTTCGTGCCCGCACCTGAGATACAATTGTTGCTGCATCGTCGGCATGATTGGTTCTAAGCAGGCACTCGGCCTTCATCATTAACACGTCTGCATATCTGAAAATCACGTAGTCGTTGCTTAAACTTCCTTTTGCACCTTTCTTAATTTCATATTTACCAAACGGAAAACCATAATTAAACGGATTTCCACCCGCCTGGTCAATGTTTATTAGTGTATCCAAATAATCAATTACAACCTGCCCGTTAGCATCTCTTTGGGGGCCCATGATCCACGTATCTTGCAGCCGGCTGTCATCCGGGTCGTAGGTATCAATGAACTGCGGAACGGCACAACTTCCACCCCAGGGCTGAGCCTGAAGATCATACACTTTCTGATCAATAGGTTTGAGGGTTTTCATGTGAATGATGAATCCCGGAGCGAAAGTCTCATCGTAAGGTACTACGAAAATATTCTCTTTTGAGTTTTGATTTTCAGTAATAAAGTTCGATTTATAATTGGGTTCAAGGATGTATTTGCCGCTGTTAATAATATCGTTACATACAGTCAGGCATTTTTCCCATTGAGCCGTTCCGGTGTAAACCTCGGCATTCAGATACACCTTCGCCAAAACCGTTTTAGCTGCCCATTTATTGAACCGGCCATAAGTAGCCATATTTACTTCTTCGCTAAGCAAGGGAATATTTTCTACGAGTTCCGATTCTACAAATTCATAAACAGCACTTCTGTTACTCTGAACAGGAGGGTCTGTTGATTTAAAATCTGTAACAACGGGTACATTTCCGAAATTGTCGAGCAACTGGTAATAGAAAAATGCGCGCGCCGCCTTCAACTCTGCTACCAGATTTTCTTTTCCCTGATCAATGGGGATTTCTCCCGATTCTATCTGATCCAATACTCTGTTAGCGGCATTAATACCTGAATAACAGTTTCTCCACAAATTTTCTGGCTGCCACTCTGTTGCTGTCCAGGTGTGCTGATGCATTCTAACGTAAGTACCCCCATCGTACCACCCATTTGGGCGTACAGGTGTTACAAACTCGTCAGAACTCTCCTCCTGTAAGTCAAAATTCCCCTGCCAGTCAGCCCACATAGGACGAAGAGATACATAAACAGGAGCAATAACTGATGCCAGATCATCTTTGGTCGGATTAAAATTGTCCTTTATGATTTCGGAATAATCTTTTACGTCCAGCTTCGTACAAGAGCTTATCAAACCCGTAATACAGACCAGAACGAACGCCTTATAAATTATATTTTTAAGTTTCATATCTTCTTAATTTTTATTATTAAAATGTCAGGTTAACCCCTATAGTATAAGTACGAGTAGTCGGATATTTATCCCTCTCATCATTTCCCGGAGCCAGTCCGCTTCTGGTCACTTCCGGGTCAATTCCTTTGTACCCGGTAAGTGTAACCAGGTTTAACCCTGAGAGATAAACTCTTGCATCCTTAATAAAGAATCCTGGCCTAACAGGTAAACTATACCCTAATGTCACATTGTCAATCTTCCAATAGTTGCCATTCTCTAAATAATAACTTACATAGGAAAGATCATAATCCAGCAATGCTTTGCCATAAACTTTGTCATAACCCGACTTCAGCATGTTATACTGATTATTTCTTGGGTCTTCATAAAACAATCTCAGAAAGTTTAATACCTGGTACCCGAAGGCCCCGTGCATATTTACATTGAGATCCCAGTTTTTGTATCTCACGCTGTGGTTCCATGAAAGGTAATATTTAGGTAGCCCGTTTCCTAAAACCATTTTATCATCTTCATTGGCATCTTTAATAGAAATACGTTCTCCTTCTTTGTTTAATACTACCCATACGCCATCCTGATCAATATCTACAGATTTCCAACCATAATAATTTCCAATAGACTTACCTACTTCTACTCTGTGGGTGTAGGTCTGAATAGGTTCTCCGGTATAACCGGCGGTAAAATAATCGGATGTTAGCGTGAATTCACTACTATTGATTGATACCAGCGTATTTTTATTGGTAGAGAAAGTAGCGGTTGAGTTCCATGTTAAATCCTGTGATCTTACAATAGCTCCATTTAACAAAACTTCTATCCCTTCATTTTTCATCTTACCCACGTTAGCTAAAATAGAACTGTATAAGTAAGGCGGTACAGGCACCGGATAATTATAAAGCATGTCCTTGGTGTTCCTTCTGTAAACATCTATACTTCCGCTCAAACGACTATTCAGTACACTGAAATCCAATCCGACGTTATATTCTTCCTTTTGTTCCCAACGCAGATCAGGATTTGGGTTCCGGGTTGGTGATAACCCCTGTATCCAGTTTCCATTGTAAAGAAAACGGCCTCCATAATTAAGGGTTGTTAAAGCAGCATAATTTGCTGAAGGCGCAGTCCCTGTTACACCGTATCCGGCACGAAGTTTCAAATCATTAATTACTCTGTTATTTTTCAAAAATGACTCCTGGCTTAATCTCCATCCCGCAGAAATTGCAGGGAACATTCCCCATCTGTAGTTTGTTCCAAATTTAGACGAACCTTCCCGACGAAGACTGGCCATCAGCAGATACTTTTCATCCCAGTTGTAATTCAACCGGCCAAAGAATCCGATTAGTTTATATTCTCCCTTCGAACTTGACATTCTTGCACTTCCATCAGACAAAGCGTTTCCGGCTCCCATATTATTATAACCATAAACATCTGTGGGAAAATACCAGTTATTCATCCAGAACCCTTCACTAACCACTTCCTGATAGCTATATCCTCCTAATAAACCAAAATTGTGGAGGTTAACGGATTTTGAATAATCTGTAGTAAATTCTAAAAGATTATCGGTGTTTGACGAATAGCCCCGGGATGCAAACGAATTACCCCAACCGTTTTGATTATTCGGCGGGTAAGTATTATTAGTGGCATACCCCCGGGATTCATTCCATGAATTTCCTGATAATAACAATTTAAAATTGAGATCATTAATGGGTGAAAAAATAAGACTACCATTGATCCTCGTTTCATTTGATTTATTCGCCCCATCCACACCATTTAATAGTGCAACCGGATTATCATAAAAATAACCATCTCTTTTTATATAATTACCATTGGCATCCCGCACGCTATCTGTCGGATTCCGAATGAGTACCTGCCGGTATATGTAAGTATTAAAGCTATAGCCATCCCCGCCTGTCCAATATTCGCGTTTACCAAGGATAGCATTTAACTGGATTTTCAGTTTATTATCAAACATAGCATGATTGATCTGGACATTACCACGCAATTGCTGGTCATCGGAGCGTTTCATCAGTCCCTGCCAGTCACGATAGTTCAGGTTAATTGTGTAATTCGTTTGGGATGTTCCACCCTGAAAAAGAAGATTATGTGTATGGCTAACCGGTGTACGGCTTACCTCCTTAAACCAGTCCGTGGACGTTCCATAATCAATATACGGCACACCGTCTTTTATCAAATCACGATAATCTGAAGCCGTCAAAAACTGGGGCCGGCGCGCAATCTGTTGTACACTTAAGTAACCGCTATACTGAATCCTTGCCGGTACATTTCCTTTATGCTGCTTGGTAGTAATCAGTATAACTCCATTGGTGGCACGTGTACCATATATGGCCGCAGCAGAGCCATCCTTTAAAACGTCAACGGATTCAATATCTTCAGGGGCTACTGTATTTAATCCTCCCGGTATCCCGTCAATAAGAACTAACGGGTCAGCAGAAGACATCAAGGTAGATAACCCTCTTAACATAATTTGTGTACCGGAAGTCGGATCACCCGAAGAGGAAGAAATGGAAAGGCCTGCAACTTTTCCGGTTATTAACTGACCTGCATCTCTAACAGCCCCTTTTACAAAGTCTTTCGACTTTACACTTCCAATAGCGCCGGTTACAGCTTTTCGTTGCTCAGTGCCATATCCGACAACTACTACCTCATCTAAGGATGTAGATAAAGTATTCAACGTAACATCAATGGTTGTTCTGTCACCGATCGCAATACGTTGAACTTCGTACCCGACAAATTGAAAGATAAGTGTATTCGCATCCGTTACATTAATCGAATACCTGCCATCAGAATCAGTAATGGTGCCCTTATCAGTTTTATCTACGATTACCGACACTCCGGCTAAAGGAGCATTATCAGCGACAGACAGTACAGTTCCCGTTACTGTTTTCGTTTTCTGTGCAGACACTTGAACGGTAAGTAAAAGGAATGAGAAAAGCAAGAGAATGAAATTTTTGAAAAGGAGATTTCCTTTCATGACGGTTTCCGGCTTCATACTTTGTATAGTTTATTGTGACAAAAAATGTTTACCCAAAAATTCAATCTGCTCATTTCCACTCAT
>JBIQMB010000205.1:0-6193 GCA_044463745.1 Chitinophagaceae bacterium
TTCATAGATAACTGTGGATATTTTCTTTAACTAATTCTTTTTACCAAATAGAATTGAGCTATATTTGCCCTGGTTTTTCATAGGATATTGGATTTTAAACGGGGCAGGATTTCTATCCAAGCCCTTTTTTTATGCCCTGAATTTTTATTTATAAACTATCCAGTAAATCTGTCACATGCTCTGATTGCAATATAAAATAGCCTAACCTGTCATTGCTTATTCCATCTTTGAGTGTATAGCTGAATTTGAGTTCGTCGCCAGAAATTTCTGTCTGAAAATATTTGAAATCAATATTTTTTTCTGCTTTTAGATCTTCGCTGATTTCATAAAGATGCGTACTTAAAATAAATAGCGATTCTTTTACCTTCACAAGCCCTTTGATAACTGCCGTACTGCATTTCATCGCATCCTGTATGTTCGTTCCTTTGAACAACTCATCGATCAAAACAAGCCACTTCTTTTTATCGGATATCTTTAAAATGGTATTTTTTATCCGCATTACCTCATTGTAAAAGAAACTTTCTCCCTTCACAATATTATCCTTCACATTGATGTTGGTTAACAATCCATCAAACAATGACACCCGCATCGCCTTAGCCGGAACGCCCATACCGGTATGAGCCAGGAATAATGAAATACCTACGGATCTTATAAAAGTGCTTTTGCCGGCCATATTGGCTCCGGTTAAAAAAATGAAATTTTTATCCTTATTCAGGATCACATCGTACGGTACTGGTGATGAAAGAAGTGGGTGGTATAATCCATAGCTCTCAAAATTCGGTTCGTTCGAATCCGTAAACTCAGGAAAGACCAGATTGTACTGCTTTACAGCCATTGCCATCCCATACCAGGCATCTAGTTTCGAATAAATTTCTATTAGCTCATAAAATAACTGCTTGAAATGGTACCGGATAAAGGAAGCGAAAGAGAGCATTCGGGTAATAGGCATTTGGTTGAAATGACTGTGATTGAATACCCCTTCAAATTGAGGTTTGTCCATAATTTTTTCTACCCGGTCCAGTAGTGAGGTCAAAGCTGCCGGATTACATTTATCATTAAACTTATCAAGAATGATTCTGAATCCTTTCAAAAATTCAAAAGCATGCCCGGCCGAATATTTCACCAGGCTAAAATCTGGCGCATGCAGAAATTTGTAAGTGTAAGCTGATAATAAAGATGGATAAGAAGGAATCGTATCTACCGCCGATTCATAAAACTTATAGATCATCATGATAGAGCCATTACTGATTTGAGCAGGCCATTCATGCTCCTTGTTGATCATTAGTTTTAAGATATTCTGCGTGTCTCTGATTTTTTCAACCGAGTGAAAGGGCGAAAGAAAAAATCTCCTCATCTGATCTCTGCCTCCGGTGGTTCTCGTAAGGTTAAACTTTTCGAAAAGAGAATAGTCGTCGTCTTTGTCAAAAATGGAAAGATCCGAAAAAGTAGTTTCATCAATAATCATAAAAATTTCTTTACAGGGAATGATGCTGCCATTAAACAAAAAACCATATTTCCATAATGGATAACATTATAGAAAATACTCCTTTCTAACCAGGCACCTAAGTCGCCGGCTTTATGTTATCAGATGCCGGAAAGCATTAAACTCCACAAGAAATAATAAAATTACTGATTTTATCTGTTGATCGTCGTGTCCTTTTTTTGAAGAATATAATACTTCTCCAGTTCGCCGGTAATAATATTTTTATCAGCATCCAGCATTCTCAGGCTTGAGTCGTTCATCACTTTAAAGTATCTGTCTTGCGAATTATCTCCCTGAAAGGAAACCGTAATCACAGAATCCTGCAATTTCCATTTTCCGGAATCGGTAGCCTTTGTGTCTCTGTCAATATACGTCATCGTTTGATAGTAAGTACTGTCGGGATAAAACTCAGATACCATATAAATTCCCGGACAGTCAGCACATGGTGTTGTTCCGGTATAAATTCCTTGAAAGGAAACCGTTTCTTTAGCCGGTGTTTCTACAGGTGTTTCCTCGGTTTTATTTTCTTTATTTCCATCTGCATCGTTGCAGGAAGAAATTAAAAATGCGAATGCCAATAGACCATAAAGTAATCTCATATTAATTCTTTTTCATTGAATTATAAATGTCGGCAAATTTAATGCTAAAAATAACGCACCTACATTTTCATTCTTTTTTTAATATTGATTTACAAAACTTGATAACCTTCGCATTTAAAGAAAAAATCAACGCCGTTGGGAATCTGTTCCCATTTTTTCCCGGATAAAGCTGCTTTAATTTCTGTGACAGGAGTATCATTCGGCATTTTCAAAAACCCCTTCACCTCGTCCTCTCCATCCGATACCGCTATCAATTTTATGTTATTCCAATTCATGAAAGCCGTTGACTGCGCAGGGGGCATAATTGGAATTAACGAACCATATCGAAATAAAATGACCCCTCTTAACTCCCCAGCCGCAAGCTGATGCCACCTCGCTCCTTCATAAAATTTCTTATCCAATAGGTTGAACCATCTTCCACGAGGCAGATAAACCCATCTCTTATTTGTATTTTCTTCAAGCAAAGGAGCAATTAAAATATCGTTTCCCAAAAGATACTGATCATCGATATTCCAGACGGTGGGATCGTCCGAATAATTTAATAGAAGCGCTCTCATCAGGGGCAATCCTTGGCTGCTACACGAGGCAGCTTGTGAATAGATATAGGGTATCAGTTTGTATCGTAATTCAGAAACAGAACGGAATAAGGACTGAAATGATTTGCTATAATGCCACGGCTCACGTGGTGGGAAGCCGTGAACGCGGCTGTGTGAACTCATCAATCCGAAGAAAGACCAACGGCTGAATAAGTCTTCATCAGGATTTCCGGAAAATCCACCGATATCATGACTCCAGAATGAAAAGCCACTTAAACCAATTGATAGCCCGCCGCGCAACGTTCCGGCCATTCCGGTATCCGATACTTCCGCATCTCCACCCCAATGCAACGGATACCGCTGGCTACCTGCCCATGCACTACGCGCCCAGATGATATTTTCATTTGTTAATCGCCTGGTCAGATCTGCTACCACTTTATTGTATCGCAATGGGTACAAGTTATGCTCATACCATCCGCTTTTTCCTGAAGCATACAATCCTGATATTGGCGCTGCCTCACCAAAATCGACTTTGATAGCCGAAGCTCCCATCTGAAGTAGTCGTGACAACTTTTCCTCATACCAGCGTATGGTTTCTTCTTTAGAAAAATCAAGAATTGCATCGAGGGATGAAACGTCTCCTTTTCCGTTTTTTATAAATAATTTTTTATCTATAATTTCTCCATACAAAGGATTGTTGGGTGTAAAATAAGGAATTTGCCAGAGAGATGTACGAAATCCATCGTTTTTTAGATCCTCCATCATGGCAGCCGGTTCAGGGAAGGTTTCGGTGCAGAATTCAAAATCGCAATTGATACCGTTTTTAAACCATCCTGCATCAATGTGTATAACATCGCACGGAAATTTCATTTCCCGCATTTTATCTGCCACTTCACGTACCTCTGTTTCCGATTTATAAGAGAAGCATCCCATCCACAAACCAAAAGACCAAAGGGGAGGCAGCGGACTTCTGCCGGTCAGTAATGTATATTCCTGCAATATTTCCTGCGGACTGCCAATAAATAAAAACAGATCTAAAAATTCATCGCCTGAATATATTGTAGTGGTTCCTGACTGCCTGTACCCAAAGTCAAATGTTAGTGGCGCTGAAGTATGCACAAACATTCCATACCCTCTGCTGCTGAAGAAAAAAGGAATGGGCTTATACATTTGCTGTGAAGCGGTACTCTGGGTGTCGCATGTAAAAAGACTCAATTTTTGGCCTCTTTTGTTCAGAGCGGTAAAAGACTCGCCACAACCGTAGATTTTTTCATCAGGACGTAGAGTAAATGACGCAGCGATATTGACGGAATAATCAGATGCCTGACGCGTAAATGAAAAGGGTGTTGCCTTTGTGTGCATACCTTTTAAATTTTGCATGCCCACCGTGGAGGTGAGCATTTCTTCTTTTGCATTCATCACCTCGATAGAAAAGTTTTTCGTATCAATCGATATATATGCGAACTTCCCGAAATATTTTACCACTGATTCTTCTTTCCCGACGCTCCAAATGTTATTTTGATTCCCTATCGTTTCATCTATCATAAGCGATGGAGATGGAGTGACCGCACCCTTGGAAGTTTTCATTCGTAGCCTCACGGTTCTGTCAGAGATAAAAGACAATGAAAAATCAAGCTCCGGATGAAGATCATAATCCTGAAAGGGTGCTGAGCTTTCGGATTGTAAGGCCAGATGCCGATCAATTTTATTAAAGAACCAGTCCATTGTATAACGATGAAATGACCATTCAACGGTTCCATCGGCAGCCTTTTCATTAAAGGATTTTACAGCACCGGGTAAATAATAATCATTATCTGTATCATGATAGCTTTCGCTTAAATCGATTGGGTTATTAAAAAATTCAGCATTCATTTTCATTCGTTATCTAATTTGTACACATTTATTGCGTAGGGTGCTAACTGTATGGTGAATCCATCCTGAGAAAGGTCGGGCATTTGATCACCCCAAAGCTGTTTAATGGATGCATTCAGGAGTTTCTTATCTAAATCAAATTTTACGGGTGCCGGCAACGACGAAAAATTAATGACTACCAGTACCGCATTCGAACCGGTCGATCTTAAAAAGCTAAAGGTACTGTCGTGATCGTTTTTAATTGTTTTATAATCGCCTTGAAATAAGTCTGTATGTTTTTTTCGGAGATTAATCATCTTTTTATAAAACGTAAACAATGAATTCGGATCGTTTATCTGTTCCTCAACAGAAACGCCATCATCGGGTTTTACCAGTGAGCTGTCCCACCAAGGGCCGCTATTTCGATACCAGAATGCCATCCCCTTACCGGTATCAGATTTGTACCATTCAAAGGCTTCTCTCTCCGGTATTTCATTTGCGTCAGTCATACCCCACTTCATCCACTCACCCCCTCCTCTCATTCCTATTTCCTGTCCATAGTAAATAGATGGTATGCCACCGAGTAAAAGATTCAAAGCCGCACCAATCCGAAGTTTTCCGGGATTATCGTGAACTACAGTAGCGTAACGGGGCATATCATGGTTCTCGATAAAAACGATTTGATTTTTATTTTTAGGAGTATATAAAAAAGTAGAATCAGCCATTTTTTCCAGTTTATCTTTATTCAGATTCCGGATTTCGAATGCTACACGAAAAGCAAAAACACGATCTACATCTGCATCCGTAAAATAATTGAGCCCTAGTGATCCCCAATCCGATTGCTCTGCCATAAAAATTATTTTGGGATTAATGGATTTCATTTTTTCAATGAGTGGTCGCCAGAATTTATAAAACAAATTTGTCCATCGCCCTTTGTTATCCAGATCATCCATCATGTGATCAAGCCGAAACCCATCCACTCCATCGCTAAAATCACCATCCCCATTCGGATCCATCCAGAAAGAAAAAAGTTTAAGGTTGTATTCCTTTACCTTTTCACTATTCATGTTAACGGTGGTTATTCTTCTCCAGGTACCATCATAACCTTTTAATCCCTCCAGATCATATACAATGGTGGATGGTTTTTTATTTGCTGAATCATCGTAAGCTATAAAATCGGTGAATGTGGATGCCGGATTTCCGAACGACTCTTTATACCAGGGATGATCTTCCGTCACGTACTGGGTTTCCATATCCATATATATTTTCATGCCGCGTCTGTGCACCTCCTCCACAAGTTGGATATAATCTTCAGTCGTTCCAAATTTGGGGTCGATCTTTTCAAAGTCGCTTGCAAAATAATTGTGATAATACACGGATTCGTACAAGGGAAGCAAAAGGATAGCATTAACACCAAGTTCCTGCAGATAGGGCAACTTCTCGCGCAGGCCGCTCAGATCCCCATGACTGTCTCCATTGCTGTCGAAAAAACTTCGCTGAACCACATGGTATATGATTTCTGCTTCCACTTTTTGGTCGGATACCGGCTTATTATTAACTGCACATGAAACGAATAACGCCATGGATAGCGCGTAGAAAATCTTTTTCATATTGATTCAGTTATGATGAGTAACAAATCTGCCTTTTTTTTTAAAGAATTGCGTTCACTCGGGTGCATTTCAAATTTTCGCATCACGCTGCCGTTCTTTTAAGTTCTTTTTTAC
>JBIQMB010000206.1:0-6181 GCA_044463745.1 Chitinophagaceae bacterium
ACAGGAAATATTGAAAGAATTAGGATTGCCGCCGCAACAATATAACGAAATGGCGGCATTGACATTGTTAGCTTTATGTGGCCTCAAAGAAGATAGTAAATGGGCAAAGGTGACTCGGAAAAGCGTTGGGATTACCAAGGGTATTATGGCTTTTGTAAATGAAAATTACCAAAAATCATATGCTCCAAACACAAGAGAAACATTTAGGAGACATGTACTACACCAATTCGTTCAGGCACGAATCGTTGATTACAATCCTGATAATCCAAGTCTTCCTGTTAATAGTCCAAAGGCTCATTATGCGATTACGCCTGAGGTATTGGAAGTATTAAAAACATATAAAACAAGGAAATGGAAACAAGGTTTGAAAACATTTATTGAAAATGTTGGTAAGCTTACGGAAGTCTATTTGAAGGAACGCGAAATAAACCAAATTCCTGTAATGCTTGAAAATGGTAAAATACTCAGACTTTCTGCCGGGAAACATAATAAAGTTCAGGCTGCTATAATCGAACAATTCGCACCACGTTTCGCAAAGGGAGGAACATTGTTATATTTGGGAGACACGGCCAAGAAAAACTTGTACCTTGACAAAAAGGGTTTAAAAAGTTTAGGAATACCCATTGATCAGCATGGCAAACTTCCTGACATCGTTATTTATGATAATAAAAGAAAGTGGCTATTTTTAATTGAAGCTGTTACATCTCATGGCCCAATTTCACCTAAGCGGTTATTGGAACTTGAAGATTTTTTGAAAGATTGCAAAGTAGGAAAGGTTTATGTTACCGCCTTTCCGGATATGTCTGAATTTAAAAAGCATTCGAATAATATTGCCTGGGAAACTGAAGTGTGGCTAATGGAAGTGCCTGACCATATGATACACTTTAATGGTGACAGGTTTATGGGGCCGAGATAAAGTTTCTGACCAATTAGAGTTTAATGGATCAGAAACTTTAGTAATCTGATAAATTAACCTGGCAAGTTTCAATGCAAGTTTCATTTATTAAAACAATCTCCATCCCCTCAATCATCAATCTCATTCTTCAACGCCATCAGCATCGTGTATGCTCCTTCGCGTACAATCTTTTGCCCCTCCAGTTTTTCAGGATTCTTGATCTCTATCCAGCCATTTCCGGAAGTTCCTACCTGTACACTCACCATTTCAAACCGGTTTTGGCCAAGGGATTTAAAGACAAAATTTCCGCCCTCAAAAGATAAAACACATTCTTCCGGCAGGGCAGGAGCCTTATTGTCCGGCACATCTATTTCAGCATTCATGTATAACCCAGGAATGAGTTTATCATCGTGTCTTTCAAAATGCGCATGTGCCTCCACAGAATGTTCTTCGGAAAGGTTTTTTCCGATCATGATTATTTTTCCATTGTATTTCTTATCCGTAGCACTGTTGGTATATGCCACCAAAGCCTGACCATTGTTGACCTTCGGCAAATCTTTTTCAAAAATTTTCAGGTGTAGATGCAGGTCGCGCGGGTCAACCAGCTCAAACATCACATCGGTTGGAGCTATGTACCTTCCTGTATTTACGAATACTTTCGTAACATAACCATCAAAGGGAGCATATACGTTTACGGTCCGACTTATATTATCTACGTTCACCCGGTCAGGATTGATATTGATCAATCTTAATTTTTCTTCCAGTGCACGACGAGCAATTTTCAGGGATTCAAATTCGGCTTTGGCTTGCTGTAAGATCTTGTCACTACTTGCTTTACTTTCATTCAATTCTTTTTGGCGCTGGTACTCGGCATCTGCTGTTTCCAATTGCGCACGGGTAGTCAGGTAATCCTGCTGTAGCTGAATGTACTGATTGTCTTCAAGCACAGCAAGTACCTCTCCTTTATTAAAGTGCATACCTGCTAACAATTTCGTAGATTTAAGATACCCGCCCAAAGCTGCACTGACAGAGACAAGGTTTTGAGGCGGTACATCAACGATACCATTTAGTCTGAGCGTGCTGCTAATCACTTTATCTTCCATTTCGGTCAAAGAAATGGTGAATGATTTTAGCTGTGTTTCATTAAGTTCCAGAATCTGGGGGCTATCGCCTGCCGGAGATAGGATCTCCTCCTTCTCACTGTTTCCACATCCCAATACAAGAAAAATGGAGGATAAAAGAATTATATTTCTCATTATTAAAGTCATTTATTATTGTAAAATTGAAGGTTGATGATGCTCTGATTCAACTGCATCAGTACATCGTAATAGTCGCTGCGGATCTGGGTAGCTTGGTTTACAAGCATCACCCAGTCCAGATAATCGATTTCGCCGGAATCGAATTGCTCCTGCGCTGTTTTGAAAATTTGGGTTGCTCTTTCCAGTTGCACCCGACGATAGTTTTCAGTTATTTCCGCCAAGGTGATATATTGATTGAATTCGGTTTGATAATGTGTTCTCCATTCATTCTTTTTGAGCTCGAGCTCATTTCCGGCGATACGGATTTGTTGTCCACCGGCTTTGATCAGAGCCTTTTGTGATCCGTTGAAAATAGGAATACCCACACCGATTTCGACTGCGCTGAACCTGTTATTATTTAAATCCTTAAAGGTTTGATTAAAATAGCCAACCGATATATTGGGTAACAATCGCGACTTTTCTATTTGGAGTGAGGCAACGGCTTTTTGGATTTCCTGTTCGGATAAGCGGATGGAAATGTGTTCGTCGGGTAAGACATTTTCTGAAATTAAAACGGCAGTAACACCCGGATTGTCCGCTGTAGGCTCGTATAGAGTGTTGGTATTGAGCAAAAGCTGAAGTTGAATTTTCAGGAGTTTGATTTCTGTCTCCATTGATTTTAGCTGCATTCTTATGCTCTCCCGCTGCACTTCTGCTGTGGTCTTTTCAAGCAAGTTGGACGCACCCTTTTCGTATCTTAAAGTGGCTTTCTCCAGGAATGCGGCATACAGGCTATCTGATTCACGGAGGAGATTTTCTTTTTCACGCAAAACCAGAATCTGGTAGAATATTGAGGTTACGGACCGCCTGATTTCTGCTTCGTTTAAATTCTTTTGCAGGATGGCACTGTTCCATTCCTCATCCAAAAGTTGCCGTTGGCGTTTGTAAACCGTTGGGAAGGAAAAAGACTGAGAAATACCCAGTTTATTATCCGTACGATTACTGTTGATTTTGCCTATTTCAGCCGTCATTTCGGTTTGTGGAATGGTCAGATATGCGCCTTTTCGCAAAGCATAATATTCCGCAATCAGTTGGCTGTTTTTGATTAAAAGATTATTTTTTACAGCAGAGTCGATTCCTTGCTCCAGCGTGATTTTTTGACTAAAGCCGGATAAAGAAAACAGCAAAAACAGGATAGCCGATGTAACAGTTTTCTTCAGTTTCATTTTGGGCGACTTTATTTTATCGAACAAGACATAAAGGATGGGGAGTACAAATAAGGTCAGGAAGGTTGCTATCAGTAAACCACCAATCACGACCGTTGCAAGGGGTCGCTGCACTTCCGCACCGGCACCTTTGCTCAAGGCCATAGGCAGAAATCCCAGCGATGCCACCGCAGCAGTCATCAATACAGGACGAAGCCGGGTGCGTGATCCTTTAAGTACCACTTCGTATAAATTTGTTTCGCCGGCCTTTCGGATGCGATTAAATTCCGCAATCAATACAATGCCATTAAGAACAGCTACACCAAAGAGTGCAATAAATCCTACTCCTGCGCTGATACTAAAGGGCATTCCACGCAATGCAAGAAAGAATATACCTCCGATGGCCGATAACGGAATAGCACTGCAAATAAGCAAGCCTTGTTTAACGGATCTGAAAGCGAAGAATAATAAAATAAATATCAAGGCGAGTGATACCGGTACGGCAATCATCAAGCGACTTTTGGCTTTATTGAGGTTTTCGAATGTGCCGCCATAGGTGATGTAATAACCCGGAGAAAAGGAAAGTCTTTTATCCGTTTTTTCCTGCAATTCATGAACGATGCTCTGCACGTCGCGTCCGCGGATATTAAAGCCCACAATGATTCTGCGCTTAGCGTCTTCACGCTGCACCTGAGCCGGTCCGTTAACGATATCAACGTCGGCAAGTTGATGTAGTGGTATCTGCATTCCCCTGGGTGTGGGTATAAGCAGGTTTCGGATGTCGTCCAGGTTCTTTCTCTGTTCGGTATCCAACCTTACCACCAGGTCGAATCTACGTTCGCCTTCGTACAAAAGGCCGGCGCTTTGCCCGGCAAAACCGGTGTTCACCACCTTGTTCACGGCACGGATGCTCACTCCAAACTGGGCCATTTTTGCACGGTCATATTTCACCACTATCTGCGGCAGGCCGGTTACGGGTTCTATATAGATATCCGTAGCGCCCTTCACAGTTTTTACGATCTCTCCAAGCCTGGCGGCATAGCTTGTCAGGCTGTCGAGATCTTCTCCAAAAATCTTGCATACCACATCCTGACGCGCTCCGGTCATCAACTCGTTAAATCGCATTTGCACAGGAAACTGAAATCCCGTGGCAACCCCCGGTACAGCTTCTAATGCTTTTGTCATCTTTTCCGCCAGTTCAGGAAAAGTTTTGGCCGATGTCCATTGCTTTTTGTCTTTCAGGATGATCATCATATCACTTGCTTCCAGCGGCATCGGATCCGTAGGCACTTCACCATTCCCGATCTTGGTCACAATCTTTTCTACCTCCGGAAATTGTGTTCTCAGCACATGCACAGCTTTTTGCGAATAATCAATGGTCGTTTGTAAGTTGCTTCCCGTTATAACCCTTGTATCTACTGCGAAATCTCCTTCCTCCAGTTCAGGGATAAACTCTCCTCCCAGGGTAGAAAGTACGTACATGGCCAAAGCGAAAATACCGAGCACTACGAGTAAAATCGTACGTGGCATTCTCAATACTTTATTCAATCCCCTTTGATGAATTCGTTCAAGCACTTTCATCATTTTATCTGAGAGAGTAGGGGTGTGACGCAACTTTTTATTGAGCATAATGGTGCTCATCATCGGGATGTATGTGAGGGAAAGGATGAAGGCACCGATCAAAGCAAATGTAACCGTCTGTGCCATGGGCTTAAACATCTTGCCTTCAATGCCCTGCAAGGTCAGTATCGGAAGATAAACAATCAGGATTATGATTTGTCCAAAGACAGCACTGTTGGCCATTCGGGCGGCCGAGGTGCTTACCTGATTATCCATTTCCTTCTGGTCTATCCGTTGAATGGCCGCATATTTTTTACCATGGTGAAGCTGATGCAGCACAGCTTCTACAATAATGACCGCTCCGTCAACAATCAGCCCGAAATCAAGCGCACCCAGGCTCATCAGGTTTCCGCTAACTCCAAAAAGGTTCATCATAATAATGGCAAACAACATGGATAGCGGAATGACGGAAGCCACCAATAGGCCTGCTCTGAAATTCCCCAGAAAGAGAACGAGGATAAAAACAACGATCAATGCACCCTCAGCAAGGTTTGTTCGCACCGTGCTGATAGCCTGGTTCACCATCTTGGTACGGTCAAGGAATGGCTCGATAACCACTCCCTTAGGCAGGGTCTTTTGTATCGCGGCAATGCGTTCTTTTACATCTTTAATCACCCGGCTGCTATTGGCTCCTTTCAACATCATCACCACCGCTCCGGCTACTTCACCATCGTTGTTGTAGGTCATGGCACCATAGCGGGTGGCGTGCCCGGTTACCACGTCTGCCACATCTTTTACCAGTATCGGCAACCCCTCAGAGGTGCTTTTCACTGCAATGTTTTCGATGTCTTCTTTACTGCCTATCAGTCCTTCGCTACGGATAAACAAAACAGACGGCCCCTTCTCAATGTAGGTGCCACCCGTATTTTGATTGTTGGCTTCAAGAGCCTGAAAAAGATCGTCAATGGTGAGGGAGTAAGATTGCAGTTTGTTCGCGTTAACCGATATTTCATATTGCTTAAGCTTGCCACCAAAACTGCTGACCTCCGCAATGCCGGGTACACCCAGCAACTGACGTCTGACGATCCAATCCTGAATGGTTCTTAATTCTGTGATATCATACCTGTCTTCATAACCTTTTTCAGGCCTCACCACGTATTGATAAATCTCACCAAGACCGGTTGTAATCGGGCCCATCTCCGGCACGCCGATGCCTTCGGGAATGTCGTTTTGCACCGCCTGCAGACGTTCGGCTACCTGCTGCCGTGCCCAATAAACATCCG
>JBIQMB010000207.1:0-6178 GCA_044463745.1 Chitinophagaceae bacterium
AACAAAATTTGAAAGATGTATTGACCATCATTGCATCAGACCAGATGGAAGGCCGCGAAACCGGCACTGAAGGCCAGCGCCGGGCTGCCATCTATATTAAAAATGAATTTAAAAAAATAGGCCTTAAAGCACCCGCCAAACTGGGTGATTACGAACAAAAATATTTGTTGTTTCGTGATTCGGTCACCAGCCAGAACCTTACCATAGGAAAGGACAAACTGGTAGCGGGTACTGATTTTGCACTCGTAACCGGAAATCAGGTTTCATCCGTTCTCAATACCAATCAGGTAATTTTTGCCGGCTATGGCATTGACGATGAAAAATACTCAGACTATAAAGGACGTGACGTTAAAGGCAAAATCGTATTGGTACTGAATGGCGAACCCAAGTCGGGCGATAACTATCTCATCAGCGGTACATCCAGAGGATCTATCTGGTCGTTTGGTGCCAACCGAAAGATTGATGCAGCCATGAAACATGGTGCAGTTGGCGTTATTGTTGCCGATTTTAAAATGAAGGAGTTGCCTCGCTTCGTTGTGAACAGCGCAAGAGGCGGAGGTTTTTATTTTCCCAGACAGGAAGCGGGTGAGCGCATACCGGCCGCATATATCCTGCCCCAGTTTCTGAACAACATTTTTACGGCAGCGCAGGTAAAACAATTATCTGACGCGGCAGAAGCGCAGACGACAATGGAAAAAGTAAGGATTCAGGCTAAAAAAGATATTCTGATGTCTTACTCTAAAAAAAGATTTTCGGTTTATGCTTCCAATGTGCTGGGGTATATCGAAGGGTCTGACCTGAAAAATGAATATGTATTCGTTACAGCGCATTACGACCATTTGGGCATGCGCAACGGTAAAATTTATTATGGAGCAGATGACGATGGTAGCGGCACCACAGCCGTAATTGAAATGGCCAGAGCCCTGCAAAAGGCAAAAAATGACGGAAAAGGCCCTCGTCGTTCGGTCGTTTTCATGACCGTTAGTGGTGAAGAAAAAGGCTTATGGGGAAGTGAGTATTATTCCGAAAATCCGGTTTTTCCGCTTGACAAAACAACCGTTGATTTGAATATTGATATGATTGGGCGCATTGATCCGAACCGTAACATCGGCGATAGTACCAACTATGTATATGTGATCGGTAACGATAAACTAAGCAGCGACCTTGACCCGATTGCAAAATCTGTGAATGACAAGTATCTGAAAATGGAATTGGATTTTAAATTCAATGATCCGAACGATCCGGAAAGAATTTATTTCAGAAGTGACCACTATAACTTTGCGCGCAAAGGTGTTCCGATTATTTTCTATTTTGATGGTATTCACAAAGATTACCACCAGCCATCGGATACGGTTGACAAAATTAATTTCGATCTGATGCAGAAAAGAACGCAGTATGTTTTCCTTACCGCCTGGGATATAGCTAACAGGGACAATATGCTTGTTAGAGATATTCCGCTTCCGGAAGCCACCCGTTAACGAACAAAAATTTATACTAATGAAATCCTGCCTTCCCCTTCTGTTTCTATTACTGCCTGCCGGCCTTTGCCACGGACAAAAAGCAGAAGGGGATTGGTATGGATCGATAAAGTTACCCATAGGCGATCCGCTTCCTATTGTATTTCATCTACAGAAAAATGATAAGGGAGAAATGACCGGCACCTGGGATAGTCCCAAACAAAATGCATTTGGGTTATCTTTCTCAACCCTTGCAGTAAATGGCGACAGCCTGCTGATTACGATCGAAAATATTAAGGCCGGATATCGCGGCAAATGGGTAACGCCGGATTCCATTGCAGGAACCTGGCAGCAAGGTTTCCAATCCTTCCCACTTGGCTTTACCAACAAAACTCCTGTGGATGAAACCACGAGATCTGGCTTCGGAAAAGATGTTTCGGTTAAAACCCGCGACAGTAAGGAAATTCAGGGAAGTCTTGTAGGTGATAATAAAGAAGCCCCGCTGGTCATCATCGTTGCAGGATCAGGCCCTACCGACAGAGATGGCAACCAGGGCGGCATGACGACCAACAGTTCTCTCATGATAGCCAGGGCACTTGACTCCGCCAAAATAAACAGTTTCCGATACGATAAAAGAGGCATTGCTCACAGTACCCCAGCTTTAATGAGTGAACACGATCTTCGGTTTGATACCTATGTAAACGATCTGATCGATATCATCGGCCATTTCAAAGAGCTTGGATATAAGAAAATTCTCGTAGCCGGACATAGCGAAGGTTCTTTGATAGGTTTGGTAGCTGCCAACAAGATTAATATTGATGGACTGATCTCCATAAGTGGTGCAGGTTTGCCTGCAGATTCACTCCTGAAAAACCAATTTGAAAAACAGCCCTTAAGTGCATCAAAAAAGCAGGAAGTTTTCGATATACTTTCATCTTTAAAACAGGGCAAGCAGGTTCCCGGTGTAAGTCCGGATCTGAACAGTTTATTCCGTGAATCCATCCAGCCATACCTGATTAATTGGTTCACCTATGATCCACGTAATCTCATTCACCCTTTGAACTGTCCCATACTCATCCTTGGGGGCACCTGCGATATACAGGTGGACGCAACAAACGCGACTGCCTTATTCAACGCCGCACCTGCCAACTCGCGGATCGAAATTTTACAAGGCATGACGCATACGATTAAAAATGCGGGTAAGGATTGCAAAGACCAGATGAAAACCTACTCAGATGGGAAGATGCCGCTGGCTTCGGGTTTCATGAAATACATTATTGATTTTATCAAACAACCGGTTTTCCTCTCCGCAAAATAATATCATGTCCGGTAATAAGGAGGTGTAATCTACATTCGTGCGAACCGGTATACTTTTAATCCGAATTACCGGTATACTTTTCAATTGAAAAAAATACCAAGTAGTGCAGCATCCGCGCAGAGTTGAAGAATAGCTATCCCCGACTAAACCACCGAATGAGATTCTATGGCTTTGAGAAAAATAAAAACTAATCTTCTTCTTTAAAGAGTTTGCGGATATCCTTTTCCAGGCTCGAAATATCATCCTTTTTCAAGCCATCGTAAATGCCCCTGACTCTCTTTTCTTTATCCACCAGTGCAAAAAACTGTGTATGAATAAATTCGTCTTCCGCTGATTGTACATTATTGGTTGGGTCATCCAGATTGTAACTGTGGCGCGCCATTTTATAAAGAGAATCCTTATTGCCTGTAACAAAATACCACCGGGCGGGATGATTCACTTCTTTGCCAATCATCTTTTCTTCATAATCCTTCAACAACGGTACAGAATCCGTTTCGGGCATCGAAGTATGGGAGATAATAGCAAAATCAGGATTGTCTTTAAATTTTTGATAAACCTCGGCCATGTTTGCATTCATCTTCGGACAAATGCCGGTGCAGGTGGTGAAAAAATATTCGGTTACATAAACTTTACCGTCCACCGTGCTGCCGGTAATGGGCTGACCATTCTGATCTGTAAAATGGAAATCATCAACATAACTGATAACGGGAAGCTTTACATCAAAATAACCTTTGGTAGTGGAGAGGGCAAGAAAAAAGCCTGTAAGTACCACAACCATGAATATGCTCAGGATAATTAATTTCTTTTTCATGGGGCAAAGTTACTGATTTGTAATTTCATTACTGCCCATCCATGCTTTTAAAAAGGATATAAGAAGCTAACCTTTTTACGCATTCAAATCAATATCCTACCTCAATACACATAACCTCACTCGTCGGTCACCTTCACACTTCGCGAAAAGCTCTCGGTAAGCGAGATCAGTGTTTCCGTTCTTTCTATTCCTTTGATCTTTTGCAGCTCATCATGAAGAACCTGTTTGAGCTGATTGATATCCTTGCACAAAATTTCGGCAAACATGCTGTAATTGCCCGTTGTATAATTTAACCGCACGATCTGCGGAATTTTCTCCAATTCCTTGGCTACTTGTTCGTAAAGTGAGCTTTTCTCCAGATATATTCCCACAAATGCATTTATATCAAAACCGAGTGGCTTTAAATCTACCTTCAGTTTTTTCCCTTTCACGATTCCCAATTCCTCCAGCTTTTTTATCCGTACATGAATGGTACCGCCACTCACAAACAGCTTTTTTCCTAATTCAGCATAAGGGGTATCCGCATTCTCGCTCATCTCCTGTATAATCTGCAAATCAAGTTTATCTATATTTAATTTAGCTGCCATTCTAAAAAGTTTTTAATTTTGATAATTAATGTTAAAAAGCGAATATAATTAAATTAAATTCATAACAAAACCGATTGTGCCAATTTATTTTATATTATTCTGCCATCTTTTTAACTTGATAAATTTAAAGACCATTGTATCCTCAACGATTTTTTTACCCTTTTTCTTATAAAAACAATGCCATATATAAAATCCAGCATCAAAAAATCGTTAATCGACGTAAAATAACCTCTCAATACGAGTAATTGTCCTGATCTCTTTTTATCCTATCGTTTACAATCCTTAATTTTGCAGCCCTAAAAACAGCAGAATTATGTTTGAATCACTCAGCGATAAATTGGATGTAGCCTTTAAGAACCTGAAGGGCCAGGGACGAATTACGGAGTTAAATATTGCAAGCACGGTTAAGGAAATTCGTCGTGCCCTGGTAGATGCTGACGTCAATTATAAAATTGCAAAAGAGTTTACAGATAAAGTAAAGGATAAAGCGCTGGGCGAAAAGGTGATTAATGCCGTAAGCCCGGGTCAATTGATGGTAAAGATCGTTAAGGATGAACTGGCCGAATTGATGGGCGGCGAAGAATCCGCTTTTAATATCACCGGTAACCCTGCTGTAATCCTGATTGCCGGATTGCAAGGTAGCGGTAAAACCACCTTTAGTGCCAAGCTGGCCAATTATCTCAAAACCAAGAAGGCCAAGTCTCCATTGCTGGTAGCAGCCGACGTGTACAGGCCTGCGGCCATCGACCAGTTAAAAGTACTGGGTGGCCAAATAAACGTGGATGTTTATACCGAGCCGGAAAACAAAAACCCTGTTACGATAGCTGAAAACGCCATAAAGGAAGCCCGCACAAAAAATAAAAATGTGGTGATCATTGATACTGCCGGTCGGCTGGCCGTAGATGAGGTTATGATGACGGAGGTATCCAACATCAAGGATGCGGTAAAGCCGAATGAGATACTCTTTGTGGTAGATAGTATGACCGGTCAGGATGCAGTGAACACGGCTGCGGCATTTAATGAAAAACTCGATTTTTCAGGTATCGTTCTTACCAAACTGGATGGTGATACAAGAGGTGGTGCTGCCATATCGATCCGATATACGGTAGAGAAGCCGATCAAATTTGTAAGTAGCGGCGAAAAGATGGACACCCTTGATGTCTTTTATCCTGAAAGGATGGCTCAACGTATTCTGGGTATGGGAGATATTGTGAGCTTGGTTGAGAAAGCACAGGCTCAGATAGATGAGAAGGAAGCTGCAAGGCTGGAAAAAAAGATTAGAAAAAATCAGTTTGATTTCGAAGATTTCAAATCACAGATTCAGCAGATTAAAAAAATGGGAAACCTGAAGGATCTGATGGGCATGATACCGGGCGTTGGTAAGCAAATAAAGGATGTGGATATTGATAATGATTCATTTAAAGGAATTGAAGCCATGATCAATTCAATGACGCCGGAAGAGCGCCAGAATCCTGACATCCTGGATGCAAGCCGAAAAGCACGTATAGCTGCCGGAAGTGGAAAAGATATTCAGGAACTGAATCAATTCATCAAACAGTTTGACCAGATGAAAGGGATGATGAAAATGATGAATAAAATGCCCATGGGCAGGTTCATGCCGGGAATGGGAAGAAGATAATCTCCTTTACCCACGGCCTCCATTTGACATCCTAACTCTTTCAGCGAAGAGACGCATTCGTCATCAGGTTGTTTCATGATGTCAACTCCAACTCCCGCGGCTGATGAATAACCTGCGACCCGGTAACCGGCTGGCGCGCAAACCGGCCACGCAACAGCGGCAAGACAACCATGGTAAAACCGGTAGCCAGAAAAACGCCTGACACATAAAATCCATAAAACCAGGGTTTGAGCGAAATCATCATGCTTCCAAATGGCACGGTCGGTTCATTAAATTCCCAAAACGCTTTCATAAATCCGGCTATCAATAACGACATCCAAAAAGTGAATAATGAAATATTAATCAGCCAGAACCCCATGCTGATCA
>JBIQMB010000208.1:0-6110 GCA_044463745.1 Chitinophagaceae bacterium
GAATCCCACTACGTCGATGGGCGGCGCATTACAGATGACGCAACCATCGATCTAGTAACTATGGTTTATGGTGGGTTGATCAACAAGAAGATCGTTGCGTCCTTACAAGCGCTGGGATGCAACGCAATGGGGATTACCGGTGCCGATGCCAACCTCATCCCCGCAGTAAAACGGCCTATACAGCAGATTGACTACGGTTGGGTAGGCGATATATCATCTGAGAAAATTCCCTCAGAAACCTTTCGTTCTTTATTGAATGCCGGCATTCATCCGGTGGTAGCACCACTTACGCACGATGGGCACGGGTATATCCTAAATACCAATGCGGATACCATTGCGGCGGTTCTGGCTTGTGCTATGGCGCCCCATTTCGATACATCCCTAATTTATTGTTTTGAGAAGAAGGGCATACTGACTGACGTAGATAATGAGCAATCCGTTTTACAATCCATGAATTGGGATCTTTATCTGAATTTAAAACAAGAGCAAAAATTATTTGCCGGTATCCTTCCCAAATTGCAAAACGCATTCGATGCCCGAAAGGCCGGCGTAAATGTAGTAACGATCGGTCATTCAGATGACTTACTTTTGCTGGTTGATAACAAAGGAGGAACCAGCATAAAATGATCAATCCTGATAGAGATACCATTACCCGATTGAGCAATGAAGCGATATCGCTGTTGCAGCAGTTGATACAAATACCTTCAGTAAGCAGAAAGGAAGATGAAACAGCATCATTTCTTTTTTCTTACCTGCAGCAGAAACAGGTAACGCCAAACCGGATAGCGAATAATATCTGGGCTCAAAACAAACATTTCGATCCATCCCTACCTGTACTGCTTCTAAATTCACATCATGACACCGTTCCTCCTAATCAGAGCTATTTGCGTGATCCATATCAATCGGAAATCGGGGATGGAAAACTTTATGGATTGGGTTCTAATGACGCGGGAGGCCCGCTGGTTTCGCTTCTCGCAGCCTTTCTTTACTTCAATGATCAAAGGCTGCCGTTTAATATTGTTTTTGGCGCATCCGCAGAAGAGGAGGTGTCCGGAAAGAATGGAATGGAACTGTTGCTGACTGCACTGCCTGGTATTGAAATGGCTATCGTTGGTGAGCCTACATTAATGACAATGGCTATTGCCGAAAAGGGATTGCTGGTATTGGACTGTATTGTCCGTGGAAAATCAGGCCATGCCGCACGCGATGAAGGCGAAAATGCGCTCTACATTGCCATGGAAGATATACTTCGTATCCGTGATTTAAAATTTGAAAAAGTGTCTGATTTTTTAGGCCCTGTTCATCTGGCTGTTACGTCTGTGGAAACCCCCAATAAAGCCCATAATGTAGTACCCGACCGCTGTTCTTTTGTGGTAGATGTTCGCGTTAATGAGCACTATTCTTTCGAAGAAATTTTATACGGATTACAGTCGGTAATGAAGAGTGAAATCAAACCCAGATCACTGCGACTTAAGCCTTCATTTATCCCGAAAAATCATCCCTTGGTACAAGCCGGTTTACAGAGTGGTATGGATATCTATGGTTCACCTACTTTATCGGATATGGCACTCATGAATTTTCCGGCGGTCAAGTTAGGCCCGGGCGATTCATCCCGAAGCCATACCGCGGATGAATTCATTTTTGTAAGCGAAATCGAGGAAGGGATAGAAAAATACATTCAACTGATTAATAATCTTTCAAAAACAATTTTAAAATAAAAAAGATGAAGTTGTGGCAAAAAGGAACTGCTTCAAAAAAAGAGGTAGATGTTTTTACGGTTGGAAACGACAGATTTTACGATCTGCATTTGGCGCCTTATGATGTATTGGGTACACTGGCGCACATTCGCATGCTTGAGTCGGTAGGGCTGCTGGCTACAGAAGAATATGAAGAATTGAAAAAGGAACTGAAGTCAGTTTATGATGAAATAATTTCCGGAAATTTTTCACTCGACAATGATGTAGAGGATATTCACTCGCAGATAGAACAGATACTTACCGAGCGGTGTGGGGATAAAGGAAAAAAGATACATGCTGCCCGCTCGCGAAATGATCAGGTGCTGGTAGATATTAAATTGTTTTTGAGAAAAGAGATAGAAGAAATTGTGCATCTCGTCTATGATCTTTTCCGGCTCCTGCAGCAGAAAAGTGAGGAGCACAAAAATGATCTGCTGCCCGGCTACACACATTTTCAGTTGGCTATGCCTTCTTCATTCGGGCTTTGGTTTGGTGCCTATGCGGAGAGCCTGGTTGATGATGTGATTACTTTGCAGGCGGTGTGGAAGGTTGCGAATAAAAATCCTTTGGGCAGTGCTGCAGGTTTTGGTTCATCCTTCCCGATTGATCGTACAATGACTACCCGGTTACTCGGATTTGATGATCTGAATCACAATGTGGTTTATGCGCAGATGACACGCGGTAAAACCGAAAAGATTTTGTTGCAGTCTTTGTCGAATATAGCGGCCACATTGTCTAAATTGAGTATGGATGCCGTTGTGTTTATGAATCAGCATTTTAAGTTTATTTCCTTTCCTGATGAACTGACCACCGGTAGCAGCATCATGCCGCACAAAAAAAATCCTGATGTTTTTGAATTGATCCGTGCTCATTGTAATCAGATTCAGGCCGCGCCCGCCACGGTTAATTCTTTGATGCAAAATCTCACATCAGGATATCACCGCGATTTTCAATTGATTAAAGAGATTGCTTTTCCGGCTGTGCTTAGTTTGAAGGATTGTTTAAAAATGATGCATCTGATGATGGAAAATATTTCTGTTCAGAAAGATATTCTCAAAGATCCTCAATACCTGCATTTGTTTACTGTTGAAGAGATGAATAAACTTGTTTTGCAGGGTATTCCGCTACGAGATGCTTACCGGGAAATCGGAAATCAGGTTGCTGAAGGCCGGTTTTCTTCATCAGGAGAATTAAAGCATACCCATGAGGGTTCGGTAGGGAATCTTGAGACCGAAAAAATTGCCAAAATGATGTCAAAAGCAGTTGAGGGCTTTAATTTTGATAAAGTCAATGATGCATTGAAGGGATTATTACAGTAAATTGCCATCCTTCCAATATCCGGAAATAAGTGACATGTCTGAAAAAAACAAAAGGAAAGTAGCAATATTTGGTTCCACCGGTTCTGTAGGAACGAAGGCTCTGGAAGTGATCAGAGGTCAGAAGGATTCCTTTGAAGTCGAAATACTTACCGCGCACACCAATGGTAAATTATTGGCTGAGCAAGCACTTGAGTTTCAACCCAATGCTGTAGTGATCAGCGATGAAACCAATTATGAAGAATTAAAAAAGGCTTTATCCGATACAGATATTAAGGTTTTTGCAGGTGACGGCTCGTTGGAGGACGTGGCGAGCTTTGATACCTATGATATCATGTTTTGTGGCATCGTGGGATTCGCAGCCATCCGGCCCATTTTGAAAGCGATCGAAAACGGAAAAGCGATTGCCCTGGCAAATAAGGAAGCTTTGGTGGTGGCAGGTGATCTTATCATGCAGCTTGCTGTTGAAAAAAGAGTACCGATTGTGCCGGTTGATAGTGAGCACTCTGCTATATTTCAGTGCCTGATTGGTGAAACCCGAAACAAAATAGAAAAGGTGATTCTAACAGCCAGCGGCGGACCTTTCAGGGGTAAAAAGCCGAATTTTCTGGTTAATGTGAAAAAGCACCATGCCCTGCAACATCCAAACTGGGAAAGAGGAGCCAAAATCACGATTGACTCTGCCACCCTCATGAACAAAGGGTTGAGCATGATAGAAGCCAATTGGCTTTTTAATCTTGATCCGGATCAGATAGATGTATTGATTCATCCGCAGAGCATTGTGCATAGTATGGTTCAGTTTGAGGATGGCAGCGTAAAAGCGCAGATGAGCAAGCCTGACATGCACATCCCTATACAGTATGCACTTGGATTCCCGGCACGGATACCTTCCGCTTTTCCGCGGATAGATTTCAAACGTTTGTCGATGTTGGAATTCGAAGAGCCGGATATCAAAACCTTCCGTAACCTTGCGCTGGCAAGGGTTGCGATGGAGAAAGGCGGAAACATGCCCGCGATTTTGAATGCGGCCAATGAAATAGCGGTATGGGCTTTTTTGAACAACCGGATTGGTTTTTTAGATATGACAGCCCTGGTAGAGAAGGCAATGGAAAAAATCGAATTTATAGAAAAGCCAAATATTTCAGATTATTTTGAAAGCGACGGTGAGGCGCGTAATTTTACAGCTTCTTTAATCCATATATAAATATGGTATAACAGAACAAAACTTTAAAACTCAGACTTTAACAAGTGACGTCAATTAATATCTTAGCAATCAACTGGCCCGGAGTAGGGCTGCAGGCGGGTTACTTATTTTTCTCATTATCCATTTTGGTTATCATTCACGAATTTGGCCATTTCATTACAGCTAAATGGTTTAAATGTCGTGTAGAAAAATTTTATCTCTTTTTCGATCCATGGTTTTCTATCTTCAAAAAGAAGGTAGGAGAAACAGAGTATGGTATGGGCTGGCTCCCCCTCGGCGGTTATGTAAAAATAGCCGGAATGGTGGATGAAAGTATGGATAAAGAGCAATTGAAGCAACCACCACAGCCGTGGGAGTTTCGCAGCAAACCGGCCTGGCAAAGGCTTATCATCATGCTGGCAGGTGTTACCATGAACGTGTTGTTGGCTTTTTTTATTTATGCCATGATCATGTTTACCTGGGGTGAAACCAAGCTGCCCATGCAAAACGCTACCGGCGGTATTTGGGTTACAGACAGCCTGATGAATCAGATCGGATTACAAAATGGCGATGAAGTGCTGACGGTTAATGGCGACTCCGTAAAATATTTTAATGACCTGCAGGGCAAGATATTGCTGGGAAAAGAAATTGTGGTAAGAAGAGATGGAAAGGAAGTGACGATACAGGTGCCGGTAAATCTAATTGAGCAATTGGTAGAAAAGAAGGGTAGCCGTACCCCGCTGGTTTCGGTAAGGCAGCCTTTGATAATTAGCAGTCTGAAAGAAGATGGCGACTATGATGCAGTGCGCGCCGGTCTGGAACCTTTTGATAAAATTGTGGGTGTTGATAGCATGCCTGTACATTATCTGGATCAGCTTCAACCTATTTTACAAGCACACAAAGGAGGCTGGGTTACGCTTTCCATTATCCGAGACGGAAAAGAAATTGAAAAAGAAGTTGGGGTTAATAATGAAGGTGAAATCGGTTTTTATACAATCAATTCTTTCCAGGCAGATAGCTTAGGGATACTGAAACAGGAAACCAAGCATTATAGCTTTTTGGGATCCTTCCCTGCCGGAGTGCGTAAAACCGGTGAGCAGCTTGATTTTTATGTTCAGCAATTTAAGTTGATTCTGAACCCCAAAACCGGAGCCTACAAAGGTTTGGGCGGTTTTAAAACCATGGCAACTATTTTTCCCGATACCGGATGGAGCTGGCAGGCCTTTTGGCAAATAACTGCATTCTTCTCTATCATCCTTGCATTCATGAACCTATTGCCCATTCCGGCATTAGATGGTGGGCATGTTATGTTTACCCTTGTAGAAATGATAACCGGTCGCAAACCAAGCGATAAGTTTCTGGAATACGCGCAAATAGTGGGTATGATTATATTGTTTGGCCTGCTGTTTTATGCTAATTTCAATGACTGGTTTGGATATGGGAGGAATCATTAGGTGAGAGACTTTTGACCAGCGGGAACCTGAAGTTCCAGCTTCGGGATAATAACCTTGTGTGATCGTTGCCGGGAACTCGAAGCCTCAGCTTCGGGATATTGAACTTCATTGTAAACGGAATCTGGCCTGGATCCCTGCTTACATTTATTTTTAGGGAACGCTTTCTGGAATACTACCTGGAAGATGGCAGTCAATTCTGATCTAAATACAGCGACTTGTAAAGGTCTGTGAGGCTTGCATTTTCCAATGCTTTTCCTTTATTCTTTCTTACTTTGATTCTTCTACTTTGTTTTTCACAATCACTCTTTTACCGTAGGGTAAAAAATAAGGGAATAAGGCAAAGAAGTCTGAGAAAGCGCAGGTTTTATACCAAATATAAATATTATTCAGCCCAATTTAAACCTGTAAATACATATTCAAA
>JBIQMB010000209.1:0-6102 GCA_044463745.1 Chitinophagaceae bacterium
GTGACTTATCGTCACTTAAAATAATTCTGATGCCGGTCTTCACGCTAAGCGATGGAATAGGGTGTGGGAGGCGGCAAGACCGGTAATGACGAAGGATTAATGATCTAGGTTTTACCTAATCTTTTAGCGGTATTGGAAACCACCCCGTCCAGCACATGCGGTGAGTTTCAGAAAAAAATTGTGCATTATGAGGGGCATGTACCGTCCACCCCTCCTTTTGAGGGGAATTTTGAGAGGGCTTTTCACTTTTGCAATAGATCAACGATTCAAAGATAGAATAGAATCCTTTACTGGCGCAGGTCTCCTGACCTGTGACTTATCGTCACTTAAAATAATTCTGATGCCGGTCTTCACGCTAAGCGATGGTGTTGAGCGTGGGATGCGGCAAGACCGGTAATTTCGAGGGATTACTGATGTACATTCTACCCAATTTCTTAGCGGTATTGGAAAACCACCCCGTCCGGCACATGCCTTGGATTTCATAAAAAGTTGAGCATTATAAGGGGCATGTGCCGTCCACCCCTCCGATCTGTGCGGTATCGTTAATTAAAATAATTTCTTGATTCCGGTCTTCACGCTAAGCGATGGTATTGGGCGTGGGAGCCGGCAAGACCGGTAAATTTATTATTTATTGAATTTGCGATGTCATCCCTAACGGGATTTGTTTTATATGGTGAATGATTTTTCTACAATCGTGTCACCTCTAAAGAGGTTCTTTCCGTTACTGGGGCAGGCCTCCGACCTGTGACTTATCGTTACTGAAAAATGCGTTTACATAAAAGCGGCCTGACCGATTCGCACGGATATAAATCGTTGCACATCAGTCAGACCGCTAAAATAAAATTCAAAAAGATTAATACCTGGTGGTCAGCGCCAATCCCTGATATTTATCTAATTCATTGCCGGTAACAAATACACTGTCGCCGCCATTGCTTGAGTTAAACTCAATCATTTCATCAATAATATCGTCAACGATTCCGGGTACATCGCGCTCGCTATCTTTAACAACCTCCACTACTCCGTTATTTATACGAGCAGGTTGGAAAAAACCTTGCTTAACAAAGAGCGTTTTTCCACGGCCATCTTTAACGGCTCTCCAAATGTCGTTCAGATCAGTAAGAACTTTACCTGCCCCGGCAGCAGAGTTCAGTTCATTCAGCCGTTGTCTGATTTCTTCCTCCCTGATTTTTTTAACCTCCGGCCAGACAGCATCTATGATATGATAATTTTTTTCGCCCATTCTGTTTCCGTTAAGATAACCAATGATAAATTCTTTTTTATCTGCTATCTTCAGGTATTGATGATAATTGGATTCCTCTGTACTAAGAAAGACTTCCAGCGGATTCTTGTTTATTACACCTACAAGCCTTTTATCTACCACATTAAAAAATTCCTGTTGCAGATGCGTTTGTCTTGCTGCAATTGCTGCTTCAGCTTTCTGTAGTGGATACAAAGAAATATTGTCAACAGGAAAATCACCTGAAACTTCTTCTATAACCTTGTCGTTGAAAGCTTCAATCAAACGTGCTTTGTCGCGGCTGAGTACAAGCACATAATATCCTTTTTCCATGTGGATGGCTCTGAATATATCTCTCGTGGCAAATGTGTCGTCCAAAACGACTCTTTCTTCTACTGATATTGGGAGTCTGATGTACTCAGCCATATCCTCATTGACGAATAAAACAAGGCTTTCAAGATTATGTCGGTGATCAATAGAACCAGCCAGAGCTTCCATTTTATTGATTACATTTTTTACCGCATTCTGATCTTTTTCCTTCAATAAACGGGTCTGGGCTTCTTTCACCAGGTTTTTAAGCACAATCGGATCTTTTTCATTATCCGGAATAGTACGGTGTGTATTCAATAAAATTGTAACGCAATACCTGCTTGTGATGTCCTTCACTTTCTTCAAAGTCTGATTCGGCATATATTAAATATTTTTAGTTAGTGAATGTGGCCAAGTTCGCTTAATATTTTTAAAATTTTCTGAATAAATATATAAATTAAATTACCTTTATGTCTGTTTTTCCACGCGGCAATAGCTCAGTTGGTAGAGCATTAGCTTCCCAAGCTAAGGGCCGAGGGTTCGAATCCCTTTTGCCGCTCAGCTCCCATTCACCTGTTCTCGTCCGATAGGACAGGACAGCGTGAATGGGGGAATTTCTTTTTTTCTTTCAAACGCTGTCGGGTTCGCTTCCCGCAAATCTTCGCTTCAGAACGCCAACAGGTGTGAAAGAACGCAGTCGGGTTCGCCGCCAGCAATCCTGCGCTTCGGAACGCCAGCAGGTGTGAAAGAAATTATCTCTCCCCCACCGTTTGATAAATGACTTCGAGAAGGCCATCGCGGGGATGATCAAGACTGAGTTCCCAAAACATTTCGCCGCCCAGGCCCTGAGCAAGTGCATACTCGGTTTTTAATTTTACAGATCGCTTATCATCAAAGGTGTAAAAATGTTTTTCAGCCTTATTATAGATGTAAGGCGCTTTGGCCACATCATCCCAATAAAACTGATAATTCTTCTTCCCCTTGAGATTATCGATCTGCACAATAGATGAACTTTTTAGAAACTTTCCGTTCTGATACAATCCGTTATTTATATCCGGAACATTCTCCCAAACGCGCCCGTAAAAGGCAAGTCCGATAATAATTTTGGAGGCTGGAACTCCCCTTTTTATCATCTGCTTTACCCCATAATCAACCGAAAATAACAGTTCAGGAGTGGAGTATAAAGGCGTATGATGACCTGTAACGGTTGAATATCCATTCACCAAATCGTAACTCATCAGGTTAATAAAATCAACCAGCTTAGAAACTCTCTCCCACTCTACCGCATCTTCAAAATATTTATCGAATCCTCCTGCAGCAAAAGATACTATGTATTTATTGCCCAACGTTTCACGCAATTGCTTAACCAAGGCTGTAAAATTTTCCCTGTCTTCAGGTTTGTAAGGATGGCCCGGCGGACCTTCTACAGCCGGATATTCCCAGTCCAGGTCTATTCCATCTGCATCATATTTTATCAGTGCCTCCTTTACTGATTCGGCAAAGGCGAGTCTGTCTTTGGCACTGGAAAAAACATCACTACAAGAATAACATCCACCCCAGCCGCCCAGGGAAAGCAATACCTTAAGATGGGGGTGTTTCTTTTTCAGGCTCACCAGCTTTTTCAGGGTTGCAATGCTTCCCTCTTTCCCGATATCTAACTGATTCCCTTTCAGATGCGAAAAGCAGTGAATGATGTGCGTTAGTTTGCTTACGTCGAACTGATCTAATTTATCAGCCGTGCCGGAGTAATAAGCGATGACTTTAAAATCGCGGGATTGAGCGTAAGAAGAAGAGGCCATCAATGTGACTAATGAAAAAATTACAAGTAAGTTAAGGCGCATAAAAAACGATTTTTGTAAAGATAAGTTTAATGGTTCTCACATTTACACAACATTGAATGGAAGGCAAAGCCACCATTTCATTTCATTGCCATCACAAATCATTTTATATCTAACTTTACACCCATGTCAACCAAACTCACCAAACTTTTTTTAAGACTTTCTATTGGAGCCGGGTTTCTCTCAGCCGTTGCCGATCGTTTCGGATTATGGCCGGCCGAAGTTTCGGCATGGGGAAACTGGAACAGTTTTGAGCAGTATACGCAAACGATAAACCCGTGGTTTCCGCCTTCCATCATTCCATTCATAGCTATTGCAGCCACAGCATTAGAAATTATTTTTGGCGTTGCTCTCGTCATTGGTTATAGAACCAGATTAGTAGCGCAGCTAAGCGGATGGCTTTTGCTGGCTTTTGCACTGGCTATGACTTTTTCGCGTGGCATTAAAGCGCCCCTTGATGCGGCTGTATTTGCTGCTTCGGCTGGTGCATTCGGACTGGGATTAATCAAAGAAGGGTTTCTGGAAATAAGTAAGCGGTAGATATTATCCATTTGATTTTAATCGGAAGATGTTTTACTCTTTATTATGGCATTTCGGAGCGGTGAGGCAGCCATTTCTCCTAACAAAGCCCCTGCTTTAAAACTATTTAATCTCCATGTTGCCCTTCATCATCCGCATAAAAATATCCGGATTCGGTTACTCGATAAAGTCTGATCGTCTTCTTAAAAACTGACGGTATTCATTAAAAATTCGCGACTTGGTTACAAAGCCCAGGTACAGTCCATCCTTACCGGTCACGGGCAGAATCCGTGTATCTGCTTTTTCCATCTTCTGCACAACATCGTGCATCGTAGTGTGGATATTGAGAGAGATATCTATTGGCCTCATTATATCCCGAATCTGTATTTGTTCACGGTCGTCGCTGCGGTTCATCAGTAAATGAAGCAAATCGTCGCTGTACAAAATACCTGTCAAAATCCCATCCGCATTAACCACAGGAAAAACATTTCGCACAGAACCTGCTATCTCCTCGCTTCGCATTTGCAGCGTATCTTCCGGATGCAGAATGACGAAATCTCTTTCAAGAAGATGACGTAGCTCAAGCCTTTGAAGTACACTGTTGTCCTCTCCTTCTTCGGTATAATAATTCCCTTTATCAAACAATGGTTTTGTATAAATAGAATATTTAAGAATGGTCTTGTTGATAAAAAAAGAGATGGCTGAAACAACCATCAACGGCACCATAAGTGAGTAACCACCCGTGATTTCTGCAGCTAAAAAAATACCCGTCAACGGAGCATGCATCAGCCCACTGATAGAAGCCGCCATCCCCGCAATCATAAAATTGGTTACATTCAGGTCAACCCATCCCGTCAGGTTAAGTCCATAAGCAAACACGAATCCAAACAGCCCTCCTACCCCAACGCTGGGCCCAAACATACCTCCGTTTCCGCCGCAAGCCATGGTGGTGACACTGGCGATGGTCTTGCCGATGAGCGTCAGAAAGGCGAATAACAGTACTGCCCAGGCAAGATGACTGTAGGAAGAAAAAAGACTGTTTTGTAAAATGGATGGATAGTTCCCGTCTAGCAATTTCTGTATGGTAATGTATCCTTCACCATAAAGCGCGGGCATTAATCCTACCAATATTCCAACAGCCATCCCACCAATGAGTATCCGGGAATACTGCTTTTTCATTTTCTCAAAAACCTTGAACAAACGGTCGTTTAACATGCTGTAATAAATCGTAAAAAATCCCATCAGCAAACCCATCAATACAAAATACCAAAACGCCGACACGGCCCAGGGCTCTGTTACCAGTACGAACAAAGGTTGATTATAAAGCAGCCAGGAAACCACGGAGGATAATGCGGATGCTATAAGTAAGGGGATCACAGCCGGAATTGAAAACTCAGGCAAAATAACTTCTATGGCGAAAATCATTCCGGCGATCGGACTATCGAAAGCTCCGGAAATTCCGGCAGCCGCACCGCCTGCAAGCAGCAAGGTGGTTTCACGATAATTCAAACCGAAAAAACGTCCTACGTTTGATCCGATGGCTGAGCCGCTGACAACAGAAGGCGATTCCAAGCCGGCCGAGCCGCCCAGTCCGATGGTGATGGCGCTTGTGAATATCTGACTGTAAATATTATGAAAATCCATCTTGCCCGAATTGCGCGAGATACTTGACAGCACATAAGGAATTCCTTTTTGAAATTTGCTGCGGCGGATAAACAGACGGATGTAGAGCCGGGTTAAAAATATTCCAATCAGCGGAAGGATAAAATAGAAGTAATATTTGTATTCCCAAACCAGGCCATCCTGCAGATAACCTGCTACAAGGTGTGTCAGCTTTTTCAGTAAAGAAGAAGCACAGCCTCCCAGGATACCAACAACCGCAGACAGGATTAAGAGAAAATTGGCGTTAGAAATATGGTCCTTTCGCCAGCGATTGATCCTGCTTAATTGTTTGATGAATTTACCTGCCATTCTTGTTTATCCAATACATGATACCGGAGCGCTAAAGGTAAAATAAAACATGCTTTTGTTTTATTATCTAATTTTCATACCGAAATTCGTGACCATGACTTATATCGATATTCATAGCCATCAATATGCACCCGGTGAAAACATTATAACCATTGAAAATATTCATGAACAATTTAATCATATTCCGGCAAACCGTCCGGTAAGCGTTGGCTTGCATCCCTGGTGGCT
>JBIQMB010000210.1:0-6091 GCA_044463745.1 Chitinophagaceae bacterium
CATCATCATCTACAATAATAATTTCCTTTCTGTCCATGTTTGCAATAATATAAAAATTTATGTTTCTCCTCTTTTAAAATAAAATTTAATCGCACGGAATCTTTGTTGAATCACCCTAAATTACCAAATAACACATGCGTTATTTTACATAAAAGGGAGAAAGAAATAAAAAGTACTTCCTTTATTCAACTCACTTTCGAGCCATATTTTCCCATTATGCTGGTATATAATTGCAGCAGATATATATAAGCCTAGCCCCAGGCCGGGGACGGCACTCTTTTTTTCACTTTGTATTCTGTAAAACCTCTCGAAAAGCTTTTTTTGCCCCTCTTCAGAAATTCCCATTCCCTGATCGCGTACATACACGGTTACTCCGTTTTCCTCTGTCCTTGATCCCACTTCTATTTCTGTCCCTTTATCCGAATACTTAATGGCATTGGATAAAAAATTTGTCACAATCTCACCGATCCGTTCTCTGTCTGCATTCACTACAATTTTTTCATCGCAAGCAAAGCGGATGCAATGGGTTTCGGATGTAATGCGAATATCTTCTATGCGCTCCTGAAGCAAATCGCGCAAATCGAACTCAGAGGGTGATAGCGTAAACTTTCCTCTCGAAATGATAGCAACATCCAGCAAGGTATGGATCAATCTAATCATCCGATCAACCTGATGATTTAGTTTGGTCATCAAAATAAGTGTTTCCTCATCTGCACTGGACTGGGTCATTATGTCTTTAATCAGCTCTGCATAAGCTTTAATACTGGTAACCGGGGTTTTCAGTTCATGACTGGCGATGGAGATAAAATCATCCTTTTGTCTTTCAATCAATTTCCGCTCCGTCATGTCGCGCGTTATCTTTACGTACCCCGAAAATTGTGGGTTGTAGACCGGCCGCAGTACGCCGACAAGGTAAATTTTTGTACCATCTTTTTTTTCATGCCAACGCTCATAGGAGGCGAGCCCTTCATTTCGAGCCATTTCCATTTCTTCCTCTGCCCAACCTTTTTCTCTGTCGTGAAGGTCAAAGATTGTTCGCAAAGGCTTGCCAATGATTTCTTCGGGTTTATATTCAAAGATGAGTTCGGCTCCTGTATTCCATCCTTTAATAATACCCTCTTTATCAATGTAAATTATTGAAAAATCGACTGCAGCATCAAGAATGATCCGCATCCGTTCTTCGCTCTCTTTCAGCAGTTCTTCGGCCTCTCTGCTTTCGATCAGATCAGTCACCTGCCTTACCACAGCATCAAATAAATTTATTTTGTGTGCCGAAGGGTAGTGTGGGTTCCTCCAACATGTAGAAATGATGCCCATCTTTTTACCGCGTCGGCTAACCATAGGAGTTGATTGCATAGCCTTGATACCGGCAACCTGATACGCTTCATAATCTGATTGGTTTATTAATGCTGTAGCATCATCAATATCTGAAATGATGATGCGCTCCCATTTCTGAAAGGCCTGTCCGCAACTGGTAGTATTATCTTTGGTAATGCGATGCCAATATTTTAGTGATTGAGGATCAAGGTTTCTGTATGCTTCCAATGTCATTTCATTCCCGGAGTCATCAAGGAGATGAATGCCGGCGAAGTCAGCCTCCATGATATCGGCTATAAGCTCCAGGATGGTTTCATATAGGGTTTGAATATTGCCACCGGCAATGATACGTTTACTGATTTGCTGAAGCTTTTGGGTATCAGAAAGTTCCCTTGATAATTGCGAACGGCTTTTTCGCAAATCCTCTTCAGCCTTCGCTTTTTCAAGCCGAATCCAAATACGATTGGTTAACTCTTTGAGCAATTCCACTTCTGATTTACTCCATTGCCTTGGTTGCTGGTCAGCTACTCCTATCATAAAGTGAAATTGTCCATCACGCGCTAATGGTACTGCTACAAAGGATCTTATATTTAAAGAATGATATCCCTCCTTACTTACCCGCGGGTCGGTTTGGGTATCACTCACCACGGTGATTTCGCCTTTATTATTTCTTAAAATCTGTTCCTGCGACCATAGCCCTTTGAGCTGGTGGGTTCCCCTGATCGACGAAACTTCATCGTTGCTCCACCCATAACTTACATTCACTGCTTCAAGGCTTTCACTTATTTCGGCAAAGTGACACCATGCCACTTTAAAATGCCGTGAGATTTTTTCGCCAAGCTTGCTCAGGGTCTGATCGATATCTTCCAACTCCACCAGGTCCTTGGTTATTTCGGATAAAAATACCTGTTGCTGCTCATACACTTTTCTCTGGGTAATATCGGTAAAGAATACAGCAATTTTATGTTCCTCAATCTTACCTACACGGAAAGCGTAGATATCGAACCACCGGCCAAAGGCTTCCGAATGCTCAATAAAACGTACAGAATCACCTGTCCTAACTACATTTCCATATAGCGTAAACCATTTGGGTTCGATATCCGGCGTAAGGTCCATAATCGTTTTTCCGATTACGTCCGATAGACCGTTATTCTTTTCAAAAGCAGGATTAACCTCCAGATATTTCCAATCACAAACCTCTCCTTCTGCATTATACATTAGTTCAATAATGCAATATCCCTGATCCATTGAGTTAAGAAGCATTCGGTATTTTTCTTCACTTCGCCTGAGATCGTCTAATATCCGCAACCGCTCCGCACGGGGGAAAACCCTCTCTGATATTTCCTCCAATAATTCCAATGTCTCTGCGCCCCAGTTCCTTTTAATCTCACTCACAACGATCAGGTAACCTGCCCATTCCTCATGCCGGTGAAAGGGAATAATGACCAGAGATTGTCCTGTAATACCGTAAATGGATTCTATTTTCTTCTTCTCCTCTATAGTTAACTCCAACCTTATGGTATCATTGCCCAAGCGGCTATTCCCTATAAAATCAAGAGGGAAATATTCACTCAACCGCAAAGTCTGTGCGGATGATTCTTTCTTATTTTTTGTATAAGAATAATTAATGATGACCTCATCTTCAGTATCATTAACATCCACAAAATCGCAAATGGATAAGTGCAGAAACTCGGATGTAAGGGCTGCCGCCGATTTCACCATCTCATCCGCAGATAAGCTGCTTATCAATAACTTATTAAGTTTATCAAGAAACTCTTGCCGGAAGTGACGATTTTTCTGATTTGTTATGTCATTAAATAAGACAGCCACCAAATTCTGATCAGGATTACCAACCCGAAATGCATATACGCTGTACCAGGCGCCTCCTCTAACTCGGGCAGCAAATTCCTCAAAGTGTTTTGGTATCCCCGTTTTCGCTACTTCACCATATAGTCTCATCCACGCAGATTCATGCTGCGGAATGATTTCAAGCATGGTTCTTCCAATGGCATTCTGAAAGCCTGTCTGCTCCACAAATGCACGGTTGGTCTCAATAAACCTATAATCGTAACCCACCTCATTTTCATCAAATAAAAGTTGAATGATACAAAATCCCTGGTCAATGGAATCCATCAACTTGCGATAATCCTGCTCATTTTCTTTAATGGTATGCTTCGATGAAGGATATTCTAAAGGAGATAATGAACCTATTTCTTCCTTTGGTGAATGTGAATGACCGTTCTCCTGATTCACATCAGAAAACTCTCCAATCTCATGAGATTTTTTTTTGGGGTCGTTCGCCTTAGGCATTTGGTATATTTGGCAATGTTATATCTATCTATAAAGGTCTGATATTTTTATTAAATAAAACAAATGCTAAACAAATATTTGATTCAGATATATGTAAAATAGATTCTCCAACCCGATGTCATTCAGCTTCCAGTATTTTAATAACTGCTTTTTCCTCAGGTAGAAGATACCCCTTTCCGGAACTATCCGATTTCATATCAAAATACCCGGCTAATTTTTTCGTCTGATAAAGGTCAAGAACTTTTGGATGTACATAGTACTTTTTGCAAACCGATCTCGTATTTCCCAGTGAGGAAGAAACCTTGTCCAAAGCAGTTACAATATTATGTTTCATCTCTGTCTCCGTTTCACAACAACCTAACTCCTTCAATGCCATAAAAGCCAACACTGTTCCGGACCAGGTTCTGAAATCCTTAGCCGTAAAATTTTGGCCACTTATTTCATGAATATAATCATTAACCATTCCTGAATCAATAGCTTTATGCCCGCCATCCTCATCATAGTACTGAAACAATTCTTTTCCGGGTATATCCCGACATTGTTTCACCAGTCTGGCTAACTTTTTATTGGTAACATCGATGTCGTGCAGCACCCCTTTCTTTCCCTTAAATATAAAACTCAATTGGCTGCCATTGATCTTTACATGCCGGTCTTTGAGCGTTGAAAGACCGAAAGAGCCGTATTCTTTTTCATAAAAGTGACTCCCGATGCGGATGCTTGTATTCTCCATAAGGCTCACCACCAGCGCAAGTACCTTCCTTATATTCAACCCTTCAGAATTCAAATCTTTCTTAACCTGTTTTCTAATTTTGGGCAGCGTTTTTCCAAAATGGATCATTCTGAAAAATTTTGTATTGTTTCTGACAGCCACCCAGATGGGATGATATAAATACTGCTTGCGTCCTGAACTATCAAGACCTGTAGCCTGAAGATGACCATTTTCTTTTCGGCAAATCCAAACCTTCCTCCATGCGGGTGGTATGACCAGGCTTTTGATTCTTACAAGAACTTCATCATCATCTACCTTCTTACCCTTGAAAAAATAAACGAATTTCCCTTTCTCCTTTTTCCTTTCTATTCCGGGTTCGGAGTCGCTGACGTGTACAAGTTTTGCTGCGAGGGCTGTCTTCTCTTCATCGTCATAAATTTTTTTCAGCTTTTTCCTTGACAGCTCAGGTAATACATGTTCTTTTTTCGCCATTGAAAATTTTTAAGGGTTAGATTCAACAGCAATCTTTACTTTAATTGACGATGAATAGCTACTGCTGAATCCAGATTACGTTGCATGCGTGGTAATGTATTGCCGATCCAGGTTTTCAGATGCGGACTTTCAGCTTTGGCAGATATTTCGTTCAGACTGTTAACTATCGACTGATAGTCTTTTTCCATAGCAGCCATATATGCCTGATCATACTTATCTTTCATTACAAAACCCGAATCAGGTTGATTAATATCCAATAGAGAGTCCTGTATATTAGAATTCTGATACTGCGTTAAGAGTGCCAGTTCCTGATAGGCCGACTCTTGGTCGGTTATAACCATAGATATAAAGTTTTTTACCCGCTGGTTTGATGTACGATCCCTCATCTGCTCGCTCAGTTTGGTATCAGCCAGACTCATTTGTATAAAGTTTCTCACGAACTCCGTTTCTTCTGCATTCAATGGATTCTGAGCAGTCGCCTTTTCAGAACTCGTGGAGTCAAAGACATCCTCAATCCCTTTATTCTGCGTTTGATGACAGGCAGAAAAACCAAAAGCCACAACTATAGCGAGGATGATAAATTTAAACACTTTCATAATTTTAATTATTGCTTACAACATCAGAATAAAATTCTATGCCAATTTATTTTTGAATCAAATTTTATCCTGGTTTTTGAAAGCCAGATGTACTAAAAACAACAAGCCCCGGAAGGGAGGTCCGGAGCTTGACTGATCAACATTAGGGTTGATGGTTTATAGAATGGAAAAAATTTAACGACTTAATGGAATGCCCACCGAAATACTCAGTGTACGATATTTATTTTGGTCGTTTTCGCTGTTGTTTGTTTGCGTAGAATTGATCTTAGCGAGGCCATAGCCGTAATTCACTTTAAGCAAGATTTTATTCAAATCAATTCCGCCTCCTACATTTAATCCATAATCAAACCTTTTTAATTTTGAGTAGGCCTGATCATCATCTGTTGGGTCTTCATTTGTGAACTTAATTTTTTCGGTATGAGAACCGGAAATGTTTCCAAGTTGTCCCTCGAATTTAGATTTACCACCTACTCCCATCGCTACGTACGGTCCACCGTTTAAGAAAATATTTGCTGTGGAACTGACCGGAAACCTGACAATTACATTCACGGGCAATTCCAGATACAGAGGATTAAAAGTTACCTTGTAATTTATAGACGAGGATCCGCCCTCAACCTTGGAGCCCCTTCCTGTTAATAATAATCCGGATTCTACGGCAATGGCATCT
>JBIQMB010000211.1:0-6074 GCA_044463745.1 Chitinophagaceae bacterium
TTCATAAATTTAACAACTAAATTTAAATGGGTAGCGAAAATTTGAAATGCACCCGTTCACTCTATTGACTTATTTATGTACTATATTCGCTTTTGACTCAAAAAGTATGTCTTGAAGCCATTTTTGGAACAAATAGAAACGGGAAACAATTCATCAATTAAAGTGAAGACTTACGTTCAAAACCTGATAGATGTTCCTCTGCATTACCACCCTGAGCACGAAATTGTATATATCCAAAACGGCTTCGGGAATTTATATATCGGAGAAAAAGAAGAAACCTTTAATAAAGGCGACCTTTTTTTCATTGGCGGAAATGTTCCTCATCTTTTTCATGAAGCGTACGACGCCATTAACGTACGAAAAAATTCGGAGGTATATGTGGTTCAGTTTAGCCAAACGTTGTATGATCAATTAGGATCTCTCCCTGAGTTTGATTTTATTCGTGAATTTCAACGCTCTATCGGATGCGGTATCAGGATGAAAGCTACTATGACCATGAAACAAACTTTGAAAAATCTGACATGCTCAAGTGGAATATATCGCCTGCATTTTCTTAGTGAGCTGATGCATCAGATAAGATCGCACAACAGTTATAGTTCAATGGGTGAAGGCATGGACAAGAACCCATCCAATCAAATGGCACACATCCGCCTTTTGAAAGTAAAAGCTTTTCTGGCGGAGTATTCGCACCGTGATGTAGGCATTCAGGAAGCCGCTGCTGTAATACATCTTAATAAAACCAGTTTTTGCAGATTTCTAAAACGTGAAACCGGCAAAACGTTTAGTGAGCATTTAAATGCGTTGCGTATTCAGCATGCCTGCAAATTGCTAGCTGACTCTGATATGGGAATCATGGATATATGCTATGCAGTAGGCTATACCAATCCTGCATATTTTTTCAGGCAGTTTAAAAAACTGAGACACACAACACCAAAAGCATATCGCGACCGTTTAAATTCTTCTAATTTTCTTTAAGACTAACCTTATTTTTTGCCACATTCAACTCGTATTCAACACCTATTTTCACAGCGTAATTTTGATCGGTATGGCCAATTGGAAAATTGTAGCAAACAGGGTAATCATATTCCTTCACCAATTCATGAATTGCGTCGAACACCTCCATTCCAAAGGGTATGGTCGTGTCTTTCATATCATTAAAAGTCCCGATTACAAGACCGTTCAGATTCTCTAACTTTCCGCTTCTTTTTAGCTGGGTAAGCATACGATCCACATTATAGATATATTCTCCAACATCTTCAATAAAAAGAATTTTGTTTTTCGTTTTTATATCGGATGACGTGCCAACTAAATGAGCTAACAGCGCCAGATTGCCCCCTACCAGTACACCTTTTGCTTTTCCCAGCTTGTTGAATTGATGTGCGGTAGTCACGTAACTTCCTTTCTTACCTGTCAAAGCGCTGCGCAAGCTTTGAACGTACACATCCTTCCATTTTCCGTCATTAAAAGCCCCGGCCATGGGAGCATGCAAGGTTGCGATATTAAAGTTGGTGTGGATATGACTATGAAGTACCGTAATATCACTGTAACCAATAATCCACTTCGGATTTTTTTTAAACCTTTTAAAATCCAGTTGCTCAATAATTTTCCCCACTCCATAACCACCCCTTACACAAAAAATGGCTTTCACTTCCGGATTGTCCAACATTTCCTGCAAATCATCTTTTCGTTCTGCATCCGTGCCTGAAAAATAATGAAAGGCATGTCCGGGTGTTTTACCCATCAACAGTCTAAAGCCCCATTCCTGAAGCGTCTGAACAGACTGTTCATAATCCGACTGAAGCATACAACCGGCCGGAGCCACTAAACCTATTAAATCATTTTTTTTAAGATAAGGAGGAATTTTAATCATGTATTTAGTTTTATTTGATCTGATCATTTATTATTCCAAAGATGTGAGTGATGAATGATTTGAGGAAACAACCAAATGATGCATAGCTCCTGATTTCAAAGCGTAATTGACAGCAACATGCCCGCAAGGAAAGTCGAAGCAGACAGGATAAGAATACTCCCTCACTTTTTCCATCACAATGTCGTGAAGCGTAAGTCCAAACGCCTCGTCGGGCTCATCAGGTTTTATTCGAAATGATCCGACAATTAACCCCTTGAGTTTCTCAAGAGCTCCACTCCTTTTCAAATTCCATAACATCCCATCCAGCTTGTAAAGTGGCTCACTCACATCTTCAAGGTATAATATTGCGTTGTCTGTTTTAATGGCTGATTTACTACCACAAAGCATCTGCACAAGGGAAAGATTGCCGCCTACTAACCTTCCTTTACCTTCACCAGATTTGTTTTCTTGCTCAGTCGGTGCAAAATATTCCATTACTTCACCCAGAAGTACTCTGCGGATCGAATCAATTGAATCACTTTGGCCGGGCACCATTTTGCTTTCATCTGCAGGAAAACTGTTGCACATTTTAGAGTGAACAGTCGGAATGCTGAGATTACAATTTAGATGTAAATGAAAAACGGTAGCATCGCTGAAACCAATAATCCATTTTGGTTTTCTGGTAAACTTTCTAAAGTCGAGCCGATCAATCATCCTCACCGCTCCATACCCGCCTCTTCCCAACATGATAGCATCAATAGAGTTGTCATCAAGCATCTGTTGCATATCCCGGGCTCGCTCTTCATCCGTCCCCGCCAGGGTAAAATCTCTCAGTCCTACTGTACTACCCAATCTGATTTTAAAGCCCCATTCTTCCAACTTAGCGATACAGGCTTGCACTTCTTCTAACATAATATATCCGGAGGGGCAGGTTATACCGATTGTATCACCTTTTTTAAGATATGGTGGAAGTTTCCGGCTTGCTGTTCGGCCGAGTGGTTCAGAAATAGCACTAGTTGCTGTAAGAGAAAAAAGGGGTACAGTTGTTTTGAGAAAGTCTTTGCGATTCATTTCCAAAAGTAAGAAAAATAAGGAGTTTTTTAGGTTTACCGGTTAGCGTCAAAAGATTGGGGTTTTTGAAAAAATATAATATGCAGAGCAGACTGCTTTCTTAACAAGAATGGATTAGTGAAGTTTATTAATTTATTGTATATATATTTATACCCCTATACCAAATGCAATGAAAAGAACCAAATCAAAACCTGCCCTTCCAATTAAGAGATTTATTGATCCATTGACAGATTTTGGTTTCAAAAAAATTTTTGGATCCGAACCCAATAAAGATTTGCTAATCGCTTTTCTAAATGAACTTCTCAAAGGGAAGAAAGTCATAAAGGATCTTCACTATAATTCTGTTGAACAAATTGGACCGACGGGTCAATACCGGAAAAATATCTTTGACTTAACTTGTATAGATGAGGTAGATGGAATTTTCATTGTTGAAATGCAGCGTGCCCTACAGAAATATTTTACAGATAGAGCGGTATTTTATGCCACATCTAAAATTTATGACCAGGCTGTAATGGGAAGCAGAAATTGGGATTTTAGTTTGAAAGAAGTTTTTTTTATTGGTTTAATGGACTTTCAGTTCGATGGTACTTCTCCGGATAGATATTTGCATGCAATAAGGCTTGCTGAAGAAGAGACCAACCATACTTTTTATAACAAATTATGGTTTCATTTTCTTGAACTTCCAAAATTTAATTTGAAGGAAAATGAATTAAAAACAGACCTTGAGAAGTGGATCTATATCCTTTGTAATATGCGGAATTTAGATAAAATTCCTGTATTTTTACGTAAGAATATTTTTATTAAATTGTTTGAAATATCAGAAATCGCTAACTTAACAAAGGAGGAATATATGTCGTATGAAAAAAGTCTTTTAGATAAGTGGACCGAATATTCTGTCTTGAAAACGGCTGAAGAAAGGGGGTTAGAGAGAGGGATTGAAAGAGGGATGGAAAAAGGTTTGGAGAAAGGGATGGAGAAAGGTTTACAGAAGGGTTTACAAAAGGGTTTGCAAAAGGGCAAAGAAGAAGCCAAACATCAGATGGTTACCAATCTACTAAAAACCGGAAAATTTTCGGAAGAGCAGATATGTGAATGGGCCGAAGTAACTCCTGATTTTGTTCTAAAAGTAAAAACGGATCTAAAAAAGAGAAAAAAGTAAGGAGAATTTAAATTCAAAGCACAGCCGTTATTCCGGAAATTCTTCATCCGGAACCCTTACATAACCTCTGGCATTAACCACGTGCCTTGACTTAAAATCCTGAGAAGCATCTAACCCGTCACCATCAATTATTTGTGTGGATGTTCGGATCCTGACCGGCTTGTCTGTGTAAAACTCATGGCCCGTTTTCATCCTGTCCCAGAATAACTCCTGACAAAAAAGTGTGTCGCCCAAATAATTAAAAATCACCACCACACTATCTCTTAAAAAGACCTTACTCTCATTTTCGTTGTACTTAGCGTATCTGGCATTCAGCCTGCTTTCCACCTGAAGACTGTCATCAAAAAAGTCAGCATGAATTCGGTGAGGAAACTCAATAAACGGATTATTTTCAACATGGCGGAGCATCACGGGTGCCGTAATTTTAGATTTGGTTTTATCTCCGATCGCATAAATGATCGTTACATTTTTTGCCGTTTCAACGCCAATTGATCCGGTTTTTAAGGCATCAATTTCAGATCTTTTGTTTTCACAGGATGTGAATACTGTAACAGCAAAAAGCATAATAAGAAATATAACACGTGCACTATTTTTCCATGCATGCCGTGCTAAAGAATTTACTGGTATTTCTGACGAATGAACCATAAATCACTTAAAGAGAATCCGAAGCTAAGTTTGTACGTGCTTTCGGTAATATTATTGTTTTTATTCCCTCTGCTGCCATACTCAAAAGTAACGTTCATGATACTGAACTGGCGTTCGTAAAAACTTCTTTTCAACTTAAGAGGAAACGCGCCACCGGCAGTTATTGTATAAAAAGGCATTTTATTATCAACCCTAATGTAGTCATCTCCGAACGCAAAACCAAGACGGTATTTAACGAAGCTAAAATAGTTTGTAGAGGAAGTAGTAGCCGGATAATACTGAAATCCGGCCCTTGCAATCCAACTGTTTCCGGTTAAATCTTTCTGACCAAAAAAGCGGTAACCGCTCCAGTGCGAAGTCTCATAGTCTACACCTGCCAATATGTGTTCATCTTCGTAAGTCGCACCAAATCCGTAAGTAGCCGGGAGTATTATTTACCTTTTTCTCCTACCTTTTCATATATACTATCAATGCGTTTAATATCATCAAACTCTCCATAAACAAAGGTCTCACGGATTTCATCGCGCTTTGCTGTATAAGATGACCTAAGATTTGTGTAAGTCCCCAACCTTAAATAAGTTTCCTTTTTAAGTTTAATTTTATATTGAGCCCCTAAATCCAGAAACATTCCGCCAAACTGACTTTTGTTTGCAAAATTGGCTCGGGAATATTGAACAGAATCATTGTTAAACACAAGTTGTGTGCTGTAATCTTTTTCGCCGAACAGATAACCGGTGTTAAAACCGAAACTAAAGTTTTTCAACTGAAGGGCAGATCCAATGTAAGCCTTATTTATTCCTCCTTCTCCTTCATAAATATTAGAAACACTGTCGATGGCATTTCTTGAATGATCTGAAATTCTGTAATTAATTTTCGTAACCGGTTTTAATCCAAAAGACAAAGCCCAGGCTGTTTTGTTTTTAAAGGCCTTTTTATTTCCATTTAAAAGCGGAACTCCTATATTAAGATAACTGAAGATAGCATAATTCGATTTGAAGCTCTCTATCGGTTGTTTGCTCTTCAGATTCATGCCGTTGTACTCCAGTCCAAAGTCGAGTGTCGTTTGGGCCAGTGAACTATATGAAGCCGGGTTGATTGTGTTTTGCGAAGTGTGATCGGATATAGCTGCACCCAAACCACCCATTCCCCTAAATGCAATATTACCCTGGGGCACCAAATTACCCACACCATATCTGGAATAGGGAGAATTCAGTTGTGAAAACCCTGCTACCGGAATTAGCAGTAAGGAGAGTACGGTAAGCTTAATTGCTCTTTTTATTATTGTATTCGCTGATGGCATATAGTCCTTTAAGAATCAAGTCGGGGTCGGCAAATATCTTATATTTGATG
>JBIQMB010000212.1:0-4827 GCA_044463745.1 Chitinophagaceae bacterium
ACAGCAATTATTCAGGTAATTTCTTGCCATGACTTCGTCATCTACAATTATGCACTTTAGTTTCATAGATTAACTGATTTTATTTTCCAATCGGTTTAATTCGTTTTCAATTATAGGAAGCGATACATTATATCGATCTCTGAAATTTTTATATTCTTCTTCTATCTGTTGAAGTTCGTTAATGTGCTTACACATTTTTTCGATCATCTCAGCCTGATCGGTTAAATCCGTTAATCCTACCATGCTAAAAACCGGCTTTACCTTGTGAACCTTCTGTCTGAAAGATTCCGGATTGTCAGATTTGAACCCCTCTTCTATTTCGTGCATCAAGCCGGGCACCAGTAGTAAAAACTGATCAAACATACTCGCAGCGTGCTCCGTATCTCCCTCATACAATTCGTGAAGGAATCGATTATTCAGCCGCGAATCAAAATCATATAGGTTGTTCTCCATTAGCAAGAAATATTAATCAGATAAATAACGTTATATGATTGAACATTATTATATAGATAAAAGTCTTATACCAGACTTGATCTTTATATTCCAATACCTGGTCGATATTGACTCAGATATACTCAAAAACAGACTGCAAGTGAACATGATTTCCAAATTGAAGAAGCATTTTTCCCGCATTGACCAACCGGATTCAAAGACCGAACGGTTTTTTGAAGACTTGTTTAATTCCACGCTTTACGGGTTTATTATCTACTCAAAAGAGACCATGGAAGTTATTGAAACGAATAAAGTGATTCAAAGTTTGTTTGAGTTGCCTGAGGATAAAAATCTGAAAGGATTATACATCCAGCAGGTGATGCTGAGATACCTGGCCGGCGACAGTCCGAATTTGGAAACGCTGATGAATGACAGCGATAAAGACTGGGAAGGTGAAGCACTGTTTCTTTCTCACCACAAAAAAAAGTTTCATGCATATGTCAATACCAACATTGTTCATTCATGCAATAATGCAGCGTACAGGATAATGAGCATTCTGGATATCAGCGAACTTAAGGAATCTCTGAAAAAAGTAGATATAGCTCAAAAGAAAATGGAATCGGCATTAAATGCAAAAACGCGCTTTATAAATAGCGTGAGCCATGAGCTGCGAACCCCGCTCAATGGCGTAATTGGCGCATCCAACCTATTACTCGATGATGAGAACCTGAGTGCCGAATCGAGAGAAAATGTTGCCTTGATTAAGTATTCATCAGAACATATGCTGAGTATTGTAAATAACATCCTCGACTTCAGTAAAATCGAAGTGAATAAAATATCGGTTAATGAAAAGAATTTTAACCTGGTAGATTGCTTAAAGAATATTGTTTCTTCATTCCGTTTGCAGTTTAAAGAAAAAGGTATAGAATTGAAAACCGATTTTTCACAACCTTCCCTCGAACTTTTAAATGTGTTAAGCGATGAAACCAAGCTAATGCAGATAATCAAAAATCTGCTATCCAATGCGTTGAAATTCACGATCGGCGGATGGGTATGTCTGACTGTAAGAATAGAGGAGTTGACAGAAACGGAGGCCAATGTGTACTTTGAAATTCAGGATACAGGAATCGGTATTGCCAAAGACAAGCAGGAAGAAATATTTCATGCATTCACACAAATTTACAATGAAGACCTGAAACGAACTTATGAAGGAACCGGACTGGGATTAACCATCAGCAGCAAGCTGGTGAAAATGTTGGGCGGCTCACTTGGTGTAGAGAGTGAGTACGGAGAGGGTTCTAAGTTTATTTTTACCCTGCCATTTAAGAGGGCGCAGGAGAAACCGGCTGCGTCGGAGGATAAAGTGATTCCTGAAAGAGAGAAGAAAGACATCCGGGGTGTGAGGGTACTGATCGTAGAAGACAATGAAATCAATGCCCGTATTTTGAGAAGTTTCTTAACCCGCTGGCAACTGCCGGTTAAAGAGGCTATCACCGGAAAGCATGCATTGGAACTGATGAAGTTTCACAAGTTCGACATTATCCTGATGGATCTGGAGATGCCTGAAATGAATGGTTTTACAACCCTGAAAAAGATAAGGGAAATGAACATTGATACACCGGTGGTGGCCTTCACTGCTACTTTGCTCGATGATATGAACTCGCTGGTAACGGATGCGGGCTTTACGGATTATATCACCAAACCTTTTAAGCCGGCTGAGCTCAGGAGAAAAATAGAAATGTATTGCGAGCGTAAGGTCGATTACGCATAATAGTATCTACGAAAGATGTCTTACTTATACAGGAAACAGCGCATCTTTTTTCTTCAATTCTTTCATGTGTTTTAATGAATCGGCCAGAAACTTTCTTCCATCGCTGAATTTCCAGTACGCAATCTTTTTAAACCGATTATTGTAGCTCGAGATCTGATAAAGCTTTTCCCAGTGATGAACAATCAATTTACACGCCCTGAATAATGAAAGGTTATTACCGTAAATATGCTGCACCCCGGCACCGGAGCCGTTATATTCCAGAATATAAAAATCTTTTCCTTCTTTGAGCGACTCTATAGACTTGCATTTTATATCCAGCCTGCCATAAAAAAAATATTTGGAATAAAGACTTATCTGGTCAAAAATGCGGCATAGTTTGTCGTCTATTTCATGGTTCAGGTTTTTCAGTTTCCCGCCCTGGCTTCTGTTTGACGCATGGGATAAAATGAATCGCTTACCCATCGGCAATACCTTGTCCATTAAGGCATTATGTTTTCTGGATAGGTTATCGAAATTGACTTTTAATTTTTCGTTTTTAAAGATGAGTTGTGCCAAAGTAGAGTGTCCGTCTCCTTCTACAGCAGGCGGTTCTTTCATCAGCATACCGGTTACCACTCCCTTCTTCTTGTCGGGCATGCGATAATAGAAAACACTTATTTCAAGCGGGTAATCAACCCATTCTTGAATGATATAATCTTCATCTATAAAAGAATGATACCTGACCAGATGATCAAATGAATTGATTTTTCTGAAGAGATATCCCATCTCACCCACATTGGGTTTTACAGCAAAGGGAAAATGGATTTCTTTTTCTTCGAGGATAGATTTTATTGCCGCCAGGTCCTCGTTTTTTTGTACAAGAACCGTTTTGGGATAAGTTTCAGGAGGTAGCTGATTGTAAATCTCTTCTTTGCCCTCACCTTCAAACCCCCCAAAAGTAATGGTAGGATTGGAAGCTGTAAAGAACCAGAGGGATCGTGCTTTTAAACAATACCACAACCAAACGGGCGCGATAGGGATGTATTTAATCTGATAATGCCAGGCTTCCCAATTTGTAACTTTCTTCCAGATATTTTTTAATCCGGTCAATTGCATCAGGTAAAATTAATTATTAAAATAAAGGCAGGAGATGTAAAATTGCCTATGGCTTCAAATATAGTTTCTTTATATGAAAAAAGTTGCAAGATTTATGCCAACGGTTCTGATTGATTTTAGGGCTGCCGGCTCTTATCCGGTTATCTTTGCATGAGGTTGACAATCTATTAAGCACAATAAGATAAACCATGAAAAATCAAAATGATAAATAATACAAACCATATGATGAAGCTCAGATATCCGAACTCTCTGTTGTTTAAAATTTCCGGTAATCACCTACGAAAACCTTCATGGTTGCTGGGAACGATGCACATGATTTGTGCGGATGATTTCTCTATAAAGGATAAAATCTTGAAAGCATTATTCAAGTGCGAGAAATACTATATGGAAGTGGATTTGAGCAGTGATGTGGAATTGAATACAATGCAGGTTGAAAAAGAATCTGATTATGATTTTGGTAAAGGGCTGACGGATGAAGAGCAGGAGGAAATGAATCAAATTCTTGTAAACCAGTTCGGCCTCACGCTTGAGCAGGTTCAGAACGTTCCTCCTATTGCGCTCATCAATAAAATGACGACGGATGCTATTGGTTGCGATGATTATGTAGTAGCTGAAATGGAACTTCTGAAAGTGGCGCAGGAGGCAGGGTTGAAAACCGGCGGCCTTGAAACGGGTTTGCAACAGTTGAAGATTGCAGAGAAGGTTTTTGACGGCAAGGAAATACTTTATCAACTAAAATCTTCGGACGATTATAAAGAACATTTTGAGAAAATGATCAACGCGTATCATGAAGAGAATCTCTTCGATTTGGCTGCCTTTGTTACTGATAAAAGATTTATGAGTCCGAAGGCATATAAAATTCTGGTTCTGGATCGCAACAGAAGGTGGGCGCGCCAGATACCCAAACTGATTGATGGCGAAAGTGCGTTTATTGCTGTTGGGGCCGGTCATCTTCCGGGAGAAAAGGGTGTAATTAATCTACTGCAGGAGCAAGGGCTTTCTGTTAACCCTGTTTACAGGTAGCAGGTTTGATCTTGAAATCTTTTGGATTGCATCTCACCGCTAAAGAGGTTTATAATTGGAATGAGCCACAAAGACACGATGACACAAAGGAGCACAAAGGATGTTGTTATGATTTAGAGACTAGTCCGCTGTTAGGATTGTTGAAAAACAATGTGTTGCAAGAAATCAATCACTTTAGGATGACATAAAAATTCATTATTTATTAAAATTACCCGTCATGCCGCCTGCTCTGCATCAAGTCCAACCCTTAGCGGGGATTACGGAGAATCCAAATCGATCAGTTGCGGTTCTGCATCAAAGCCGCGAGTGAATATTTGGATGCCTTCAGCCACATCTTTTTTTGATGGCCACAAAGGCACGATGACACCAAGGGGCACAAAGGATATTGTCGTAAGATTGCTTCGGAGATTATTCTGTGTAGCACAAGCGCGACGCTTGCACTTAATAAGATTGTTATCAAATAGTTCCTTAAACCTCTTTAGAGGTGATAGGATTGTAGAAAAACA
>JBIQMB010000212.1:4927-6031 GCA_044463745.1 Chitinophagaceae bacterium
TGTTATCAAATAGTTCCTTAAACCTCTTTAGAGGTGATAGGATTGTAGAAAAACAGTGCGTCGGAGGGAACGAATCCCTTTAGGGATGACATAAATATTCGTTATTCATTAAAATTACCTGCCTTGCCGCCTGCTCTGCATCAAGCCAAGCGCTTAGCGTGAAGACGGGAATCCAAATCTGAGAAATCCGTCATTCATTAAAATTACCCGTCTTGCCGCCTGCTCCTCATCAAGCCCAAGCGCTTAGCGTGAAGACGGGAAATCATAACCTGAGAAATCCGTCATTCATTTATTGTGCCACCTTTAAAGAAGTTTATTATTGGATTAGGCCACAAAGTCACGATGACACCAAGGGGCACTAAGAAATTGGGCTTGATTATTATCCTGGTATCTTGTGTTGATTGTAGCCTTTATCTATTAGAAACCGATAGGCTTTCATCACATCATCCGGAACTTCCTGTTTTATTTGAAAACCCTTGTCTGGATAAGTTATTATACGTTGCAGATCGCCCACCATAATATTAATAACTCTTTCCATGGGGATATCCGAATTTGGATAATCTTCAAATGAAAGTTGCGGTGAGGTGACCAGCACATCAGGCTCCGGCCATTGTTTCTTAATGGTGGCATAAGACCGTCGCTCCATATATGGCTTTTGTACAAGAATGAGATTGTTTACCCGAATGCCCTTTTCCTGAAGGAGCCTGCGCGTAAACTGAATGTTTTCACCTGTATTCGTGGATCGATTTTCGATAAGGATATGCTGCTTCGGAACACCCATTTGGATGGCGATTTGTGCAAACTGATCGGCTTCGCTTTCTGTCCACATATCACGGGTAAGATTACCAACTCCGCCCGACATAACAATCAAAGGTGCATACCCTTCCAGATATAAGGAAGCGGCTCTTTCGCCCACTCGTAAGTCATGACTACCGAGTGCAAGTATGATATCCGATTTCTTTAGGTCGTGATGCATCAGATGGTAATTCCAAAGGATTCTGGCTGCATCTTTAATTATTTTATCCATTGCTATTTTGTATGTTTTCGCAAGAATTGTAGTTAACGTTTTACGCCTTCGGGCAGTTTTGCCTTATCGGGCTGATC
>JBIQMB010000213.1:0-6029 GCA_044463745.1 Chitinophagaceae bacterium
CCATCACGGGCTATTAGCGCCTCTGCATCCTCAGGCCCCCATGAATCGGGCGTATAATTCGGAAATCCGGAAGGTTTCCGGGCCTGCCATACCTCAAGTATCGGCATTACAATTTCCCATGCAGCTTCTACCTGATCTGCTCTCATGAACAGCGTGGCATCGCCGTCCATCACATCATACAAAAGGGTTTCATATGCTTCGGGCTCCTCTCCTTTGTAGGCATCTTTATAATTAAAAACCATATCCACCGGACTGAGCCGCATCGACTGCCCCGGACGCTTGGCCTGAAAGCGTAAACATATATCCATTTCCGGTGAAATACCTATGGACAGGCGGTTAGGCCGCCAGGTTTCTGTTGCTTCTTTCGGAAAGGCATAATCCGGCGCACGTTTGAATTGAATGGTAATTTCGGTAGATTTTGCATGCATTCTTTTACCGGTGCGAACATAGATAGGCACTCCTTCCCAACGCCAGTTGTCAATAAAAAATTTAACCGCTGCAAAGGTTTCTGTTCCGGAATCTTCATCCACATCCTTTTCCTCTCTGTATCCCGGCACCTGTTCTCCCTTCATCCACCCACTTCTATATTGCCCCCTCGCTGCGTAATCCTGTACTTCGCTTTTATCAATCCGGCGTATGGCATTAAGAACATCTACTTTTTTATTCCGGATTTCATTCGCATTAAAGGTAACCGGAGGCTCCATACCAATCATACACACCAGTTGCAGGATATGATTCTGAACCATGTCGCGCAAAGCACCTGCACCCTCATAATACCCACCGCGCGACTCAACGCCTACCGTTTCAGCAGCCGATATCTGAATATGCTCAATATAATTTTTGTTCCAGATAGGCTCCAGGATCGCATTGGCAAAGCGCAGCGCCAGAATGTTCTGCACAGTTTCCTTACCCAGATAATGGTCAATCCGATATATCTGTTCTTCGTCAAAATACTGCGTAAGGGTATTGTTCATTTCCTTAGCGCTCTCCAGATCATGCCCAAATGGCTTTTCTACGACGATTCTCGTAGTTCGGGTGTCATGGCATATGGTAAGCTCGCTCAATTGCTTAACTATAACGGGTACCAGTTGGGGTGCCACGGCCATATAAAAAACAATATCAGGGTGCTCATGAAACTCTTTCTCATGATCCTGAGCTATTTTTTGCAGCTGATCGTAATGGCTTCGCTCGTTAATATCCATTTTGATATAATGGATGTGAGATGAAAATGCTTTCCAGTTTTTGTCGTCTGCTTTTTTTCTGGAAAACTGATCAACACCATCTTTCAGATGTTTATTATAATCTTCGTCGGTGTAATCGGTACGGCTGATTCCTACAATTTTGAAATGACCGGGCATGGCACCATCCAGAAACAAGTTGTAAAGTGCCGGCGTTAGTTTCCGGAAATTAAGATCGCCACTACCACCAAATATGAAAATAATCGTAGATGAGAGTTTTTTGTAATCCAACATGTTTTAATAATTAAATTTTACTTTTTTTCTGATTCCCATTGTGTATGAAATATCCCTTCCTTATCTATTCTTTGATAGGTATGGGCTCCAAAGTAATCGCGTTGTGCCTGAACCAGATTCATAGGCGACTCGCTACGCGCGTAGGCATTCAGGTAACAATATGCTGCCATCAACCCGGGTACAGCATAATTATTTCCGGCTGCAAGTGATATGATATCCCTCATTGCAGAAAGCTTTTGCTGCAGGATGGTGGCTATATTCTTATCCAGTAATAAATTTTTCAACTTTGGATTTTCCTCATATGATTGAGTAAAAATATCAAGTAGTGCAGAACGAATGATGCATCCGCCGCGCCAAACCTTTACTACATCCAGCACCGGAATATCCATTCCCAATTCTTCGGAGGCCGTCGCTATCATAGCCAGTCCCTGAGCATACGAAACGATGGTAGCAAAATAAAGTGCATCGTGCAATAACTCTATAAACTGTTCTTTTTCTATTTCAATTTTTGTTCTTTCAAAAGGAAATAAATCTTCTGCTTGTTTTCTCTCTTCTACCAACGAAGAAAGATTACGCATCATAACCGCTACATCAATATTCGGCACCGGCATCGGCAAATTCAAAGCAGATTCAGAAGTCCATTTTCCGGTGCCTTTTGCCCCCGCTTTGTCCAGTATGACATCCACCAAATATTGGTCAGTCAGGTCATCTTTCTTTTTGAATATTTCGGCGGTTATCTCCAAAAGGAAAGATTTCATTTCACCGCTGTCCCATTCAGCAAAGACTTTACTGATTGCCTCGTTATCCATTCCCAAACCGTACTTCATCAAATCATAGCATTCAGTAGTCAATTGCATGATGGCGTATTCTATCCCGTTATGAACCATTTTTACATAATGCCCCGCAGCATTCTTGCCCATATAAGATACACATGGCTCATCCTTTACTTTGGCGGCTATGGCCTTTAATACCGGAGCTACCGATACCCATGCTTCCCAATCTCCGCCGGGCATAATGCTCGGGCCAAAGCGTGCTCCTTCTTCTCCACCACTAATCCCTACTCCCATAAAATGAATGCCTGTGTCTTTCATTTCTTCTATTCTGGCCAGGGTATCCGTAAAATGTGAATTTCCGCCATCGATGATGATATCGCCTTTTTCCAAAAGCGGTTTCAGATCTCTCATCACGCTATCTACAGGTTTACCGGCCGGCACAAGCATCATAATTTTTCGTGGCTTTTTCAGGCTCGCAACAAGATCATTCAAAGAATTAACTCCTTTTAATCTTTGTCCTTCTTTTCCTGATTTTTCAAAATCGTGGGTTTTATCCTTGCTCAAATCAAACCCAACGACTGCAAAACCATTGTCGGCCATATTGAGCAACAGGTTCTTGCCCATTACTCCCAGGCCTACCATCCCAAAATCATACTGTTCAATTTGCATTTCATTGTAATATTTAAAGTTTCAAAACTAATTAAATTAAATCGGGTGTGTTTCATATTTTGAGTTAGCGTCTTCATTTAAGTAAATGAGAATTACCGTTCCACGCTCATCCCTTGTAAACGATTCTTCATCCGGTTGGCCAATAGGGATAAATCCTTGACCAGGTGACTTCGGCTTTAAAAGCACTCCGATGTTTTCTATAAGGATTTCCTTTCTTTACGACGTGCAGAAAAGATGATTGGTGCAGGCAAAAATCATCATGAGCAACAGAAATAATAAAGATTAAACGATCAGCGAATCTTGCAGATATAGATTGATATTGTTTTGTTTGCCAAAGAATATTTAACGAAAATCGACTAAACAGTGATTTCTCTTTTAATTTCACTTGCATAGCCATAATTTAAAATTGCTTGCTTTATTAATCAATTCCATAATGCACATAAATAGTGCCATACCGATTTTATCAGATACAAACCAGTCCTTTTGTGCAATGGATTGTTGACTCATCGGTTAACCACCGATAAAACAAAAGAGATGTTTACAATTGGGCTGTGCAAATTAATCCTCAAAAATTTTATTCGCTTTTTAAATATGTCTGCAGGTAGTAATCTGACCAATTATAATTTTCATTGTCGAAGCAGCAGAGAATCACTTTTCTCGGAAAATCATTTTCTAATAAAAAGTCAATAACAGTATGCACAGCAACCGATGCGGCTTCATCCTTTGGATAATGGTAAACCCCCGTGCTGATGTTTGGGAAAGCAACACTTTCCAATTCTTTGTCGCGTGCGATGGAAAGGCTATTTCGATAGCAATTGATCAACTTCTCCGTCTCTTTATTTTTTCCTCCATTCCAAACCGGACCAACCGTATGGATAACATATTTTGCCGGAAGACGACCGCCGGTGGTTATAACAGCTTGTCCCGTTTCGCACTTACCGATCTGATGAATAATTTTTTTACATTCTTCTAAAATTTCAGGTCCACCCGCACGGTGAATGGCTCCATCCACACCTCCGCCGCCCATCAGCGTTGAGTTGGCCGCATTTACGATAGCGTCGGCCCTGACCTGCGTTATATCTCCCTTAATTATTTCAAGCCTTTCTTTGATCATATATAAACATTTACCGATGGTGCAGGTACTTGCGGGCAGGAATTTTATTTTTCAGGAAATCCATTTCTTCTTCAGTCATCTGCTGAGCCGAAAAAACGTTGGTCGCATCCTGAATTTGTTGTTCAGTTCGCATTCCCACCACAACCGATGTTACCGCCGGATGCTGTAAAACATATTGAATAGCTGTTTCAGCCGCCGAACGATTTTTTCCTGATACTTGATGAACAGCTTCCTGAGCAGATTGAACACTTTCAGCACTGTTTTCAAGATAGGGTTTAGGCTGCTTATCCACCAGCAACCCTGAAGCCACACTTCCTCTTAGTAACACCCCGATCTGATGATGCTTTAGCAGATTGAGCGTTGCTTCTTCAGGCCTTCTGTCAAGCAAACTATATTGTGTCATAACCGAAACCAGCTTCCCATACTTTACGTGGTATCGGATTACATTCGGGCGTATAGACGACAAACCGTAATACCTGATTTTACCCTGCTGAAGCAATATTTCAAACGCCTCAATGGATTCATCAATATTATCTTCAATAGTGCCTCCGTGTAGCATAAAAAGGTCAATATAATCAGTCTGTAATCTCTTAAGGCTGCCTTCCGCGCATTGAAGGATATAATCCTTTCGCGGGTTCCAGTCCCACCCGCTGCCATCCGGACGCCACTGATTTCCTGCCTTTGATCCAATGATTACTTTGTCTCTTTTTCCCTTAAAAATTTTTCCCAGCATTTCTTCATTGCCCCCTTTATCATATAGGTCAGCCGTATCAAAATAATTGACTCCTTTATCTAATGCCAGATTAATCATCTTTTCAAAATCATTCTGTTCAGGATGCAGACTCATGCATCCAAAGCCAATGCGGCTGATGTGCAGGTCAGACTTTCCCAATTGTTTATATTCCATCATTTTAGTTTTTATAAGTGCGCTTTAGCGGTCTAAAGTTGTATAAAAGCAAAAACCGTCCCTTTTCAGAGACGGTTGCAATTTATTCAATTTCTTAAAGAATATTTTTACCCTTTTTTCACAGGAGTTTTGGTATTGGCCTGGGCTTTGTCATAAGCTGCGGCGTCCAGTACTTCTCCGCTAAGTTTTAAAAACTTAACATCTGCCACATTAGCAAATTTTACGGTCACGGTTTTATTTACAGGGCCTAATGCTCTGCCATCAAATACCGCTGTGATGGTACCGGTTTTGCCCGGGGCAATAGGCTCTTTGGTATAGTCGCCTACGGTACATCCGCACGAAGGAGCAGCCTGCTCTATAATCAAAGGCGTATTTCCAATGTTCGTAACCGTAAAGGTAGCTTTGCTGGCGACCCCTTGTTTAATTTTTCCAAAATCGAAATTTTCTGTGTTGAATTTAGCTACTGCATCTGCTTTCTGGGCAAATACTGAAGTAGAAATCAATGCAAACGCTGCTAAAAGTAAAGTTTTCATAATGATTAATGCTTATTTAATTTATTGACTAAAAGGTTTTGAGGTGCTGAATTAACCGGCGTTTTCCAAACGTCTCCTTTAATGATCAGCTCCTTGGTGGTATTCTGGTCGTAGGTAACGGCAATGCTGCGGACAAAAGGTCCTTCATCTGCCGAATTATAACCCACTTTAATGTAAGAAGTAGCTCCGGGCAAAATGCTGTCGCGGCTCCATTCAGGCGTAGTACATCCGCAACTGGCATGAACATTCGTCAAAACGATGGGCGTTTTCCCGGTATTTTTAAACTCAAAAATATGAACCACCGGTTTACCCTGAGGTATTTTTCCGAAGTCAAATTCTGATTCATTAAATTGCAGGATTTCCGGTTTTATAACCTCCGTCTGTTCTATGGTGGCTGTCGGAGACTTAACCCGCTCCTGTGCTGACAGCGCCATACAGCTTATCGAAAAGAGAAAAAACATGATCAACCTGCTCATTTTTTCTTACATTTATATGAGTTCAAAGATAATAAAACGAAATAAAAGGTTGCAAATTGTATGTGATAATGTGACCATAATTTAA
>JBIQMB010000214.1:0-6023 GCA_044463745.1 Chitinophagaceae bacterium
AATAATGGCGTTTTAACCATCACTCCTATGCCCTTGGTTATAACCCCGCGGGATACAACCCTCACTTACGGAGATAAAATTGCTGATATACACTATAATTATTCCTACGATGATTCCAAAATTATGGCAGATGAAAGACCGTCCTTTTTGAGTTCATTAGAAAGTGATTACCGGCAAAACCTGATTGCAAATGCACTCGCTCTGGTCGATTCCCGAGCATTGGTTAATTCCAGAGCGTTGGTCAATGCCGATCTGGAAAATTTGAGTTTTCTGGTCAGCTCCAGGGCTTTGGTCAACTCCCGTGCTTTGGTCAATTCGCGTGCCTTGGTTAATGGCACTACCGTTAGTGATACAACCCGCATTGTGGATGTTGCCACTGCTTCCATTTTTAATTACGAAACCTCTCCCGATACCACTACCCTTGTCAGTTCACGGGCACTGGTCAATTCACGCGCTCTGGTAAATGCACGTGCGTTGGTTAATTCAAGGGCTTTGGTCAATTCAAGAGCGCTGGTCAATTCTACTGCCATCGTTAATAGCAATACCGTTGGCGATACGAGCAATACGAATGTTGCCGTAATCATTGATGAAGCGGATGTGAATGCACCTGCCAATGATACACTCGGCGATTTTAAATCTATCAATATGATAACAGGTATCGGCGCCGGAAATCATACGATCGTACCGGGCGCATTCCTGTCAGCCAATTTTGAAATCAGTTATGGCCTTGGCTCATTAACCATATTGCCGGCAAATCTGAATATAACAACCGATTCGTTCAAGATCGATTATGGCTCTGCTTTACCGAAATTCACTTCTAAGATTTCCGGATATCAATACGAAGACAATCTTGATTCGGTGTTTGCTAATGGCGTTATAAATTACGGGCTGAAGAATGCAAACGGCACCGTTGTAAAACCGGAGAAAATTTCAGCGGGCTCATTCAATATTTCTGCAGGCGGAACCGTAATTTCTCCATCCAATTATCTTATTCACTATCAGGATGGACTTCTTACCGTTAACAAAAAGATACTCGTTGCCGTTGTTGCAGATACTTTCAGGATTTATGGAGACGACAATCCAACTTTCAGAATCACTTATTCCGGATTGGTAAATGGAGACGGGTATGATGTGGTAACCTCACCAACAGTAATGACAAGTGCAGAGCGGACATCCCATGTAGGCCAATATTCTGTTGGTTTATCGGGCGGTGAAGCGGCAAATTATTCTCTACAGTACCGGAGCGGAATATTAACCGTGAAGCCTGCTATCCTTCAGGTAAAAGCAGATGACAAAGCCATGTATTGCTGGGGAAGCCTGCCCCAATTTACTTCTACCATAACCGGATGGAAAAATGATGATCAGCAACATATTATAAGTGGGCCATCCTATAAGTTAAGTCCGCAATTTTGCTGGTGGTTGATCAGGGATTATAAAATTATACCTTATAAATTAGTGTTTCCCAATCCCTCCGATTATGAAATGGATTATCAAACCGGTGTATTACAGGTCAGGCTCTGGTTCTTCCATCACGGATACGGAGATCGTATGGCGGCTTCTGTTTCTATCGATTCTTCCATTTTGTCAGGTAATAAATTTAATGGAAGGGCTATGCAATCAACCCAAAAAACAGGCAGCAACCTATTGCAACAGGATAACCGTAATGAATGGATGAAAGCACCTGCATCAGAAGAGTTAAATGCGCTCCCGACCGGAGGAGATATGGTTTACCCCAATCCTACTTTCGGAAAGGTGAAGATCCAAATAAATCAGGGCACGGTTTATCCTCGGGGCATTAGGATTACCGACGCTTTGGGACGCAGGATGGATAATTTTTCTATCAGAAATGAGTCTGGAAGACAGGTAGAAATAGATATGGCCAGGTTGCCAAAGGGAATGTATTTCATCAGTATTAAAGTGAATAATCAAGCTAAAATATTCAGGGTGATGAAGCATTAAACCATGTAGATTTTTATGGGTGAATTTATTTTTTATGATAATAAGAACAATTATTCATGAAGACATCTATTATTTTATTTTTTTCCATTATCATATCCATGGCATGCTGTGGGCAGACTAAGGAAATTGACAGTTTAAAAAAGGTTTTAAATCAGTCCGGAGAGGATTCTTTTAAGGTAAATAATCTGCTCGTTTTAAGCAAGCTGTTTTTTGGCATTTCGCCTGAACAATCTATTTCTTATGCCATCAAAGCAAGAGATTTGGCTCTGAAAATTGATTTTCCCGATGGTGTCGGATATGCCTACAAAAACATCGGAATCGTGAATTACATGCAGGCCAATTATCTTGAATCGCTGGGAAATTATGATAAGGCATTAGCCATTTTCAAATCAACGGGAAATAAGGCCGGAATGGCGAACATTTTGAGTAATCAGGCATCCTTATATTTTAATCGGGCAGACGAAGCTAAAGCACTTGAACTAAACCTGCAGTCATTGCGGATAGCCGAACAGATAGGTGACACGCTGCGAATTTTAACGGCATTGCAAAACATCGGAGCCATATATTCCAATAAATCGATTAGCTATAACCAGGCACTCTCCTATTTTCTTCGCGCATTGCCCATGAGCGAAGCCTTAAAAAATAATGACGCCATCGGAACCATATCGGTAAATATTGGAGAAGTGTATCTGGCAAATGGTAATGAGGATACGGCATTGATTTACTTTAAGAAGTCGCTCGATGCCTTTAAGGGATCAGAAAATGTACCGTATTCTTTAAATGAAATCGGGAAACTCTATTTAGCAAAAAATGACTTCACCACGGCGCTAAAGTACCATACAGAAGCATTGGACATTTCGCAAAAGCTAAACGCTAAGGTAGATATGGCGCAGTCACTGCTTGGTCTGGGAAATGTATATAACGCCATGAAAGAAATTAATACGGCTATTGCGTATTATAAAAAAGCGGTGGATATTTCGGCAACAATCAGCGATGCAAATTATATATTGGAAAAATCTTACGAAGGCCTGGCTGCAACCTATAGTGAAATCTCAGACTTTAAAAACGCGTTCAGGTACCAGGCATTATTTACCAATATAAAAGATTCTCTCTACAATAATGACATAACGAAAAAACTGGCAAGCCTACAATTCAATTTTGATATTCAGAAAAAACAAAGCCAGATAGATCTGTTAGAAAAAGACAGGTCATTAAAGGATCTGGCTCTGAATAAACAATTATTAATCCGTAATGTACTATTGATAGGCCTTGCATTGCTCGGGTTTATAGCTATTATTCTTTATCGAAATTATAAGCATAAGATCAGGACAAACAAACTACTGGATAGCCAAAAAGCGCAAATAGAAGGATTGTTGTTGAATATACTTCCGGCAGAAGTAGCGGAGGAGTTACAAACCCTTGGTAATGCCACGCCGCGGTATTATGAGCAGGTATCCATTTTATTTACCGACTTCAAAGGATTCACACGTTTGGTAGAAACGCTCTCACCCCAGCAGGTGGTTCATGAGCTGGACGCATACTTTATGGCCTTTGATGACATCATTGAAAAATATCAATTAGAAAAAATCAAAACGATTGGTGATTCCTACATGTGTGCGGGAGGCATCCCTACCGAGGATAAATCGCACCTGATCAACATCATTAAGGCCGGTTTTGAAATGCAGGAATACATCGATTATTGTAACAGAAAACGAATAGACCGAAACCTACCCGAGTGGCATATTCGGATTGGAATAAATACCGGCCCCGTAGTAGCGGGTGTGGTGGGCAAGAAAAAATATGCCTACGACATCTGGGGATCCGCAGTAAATATTGCCAGCCGAATGGAAAGCAATGGCGAGGCGGGAAAGGTGAATATTTCTGCAGCCACTTACGAATTAATTAAGGAGAAATACGCCTGCACTTACCGGGGTAAAATTTTTGCCAAGAATGTAGGTGAAGTGGATATGTATTTTGTGGATGAAGAAATTCGTGAGGCTGTGTAGCGCATACCATAATGAATTTCTTACGTTTTTTAGGATAATGGATTATTCATACAGCCAGCCACCTTTTTGTCTTTGCTGAGCCATAGTCCTTCAATCTATCTGTCTTTTCATTTCCCGAAAGCTACAATTTTCCTTTTCGGCTTGTTGTTCGTAAAAAGACTTTGCTGTATTGTCGGAAATGTCAGATTCTCAGAATAATGACTCCATCTCAATTTTCCGGGCAGTGTCTGGAAAATTGGATTAGTGAGATAAAACTTTCTAGAAAGATAAAGGTTACTTTTTCCAGATCTCCACCTTGTTCAAATTCGACGATATGTTTACAGATTTCAAAACAGCAATGTTTGTGTCAATGAGATACTTTTTCACAATGGTTCAATTTTCCTGGTAAACATTCGGCTGTTAAGGATTTCTTCAATAATTTCTTCTGCAGTTTTTTCTGACACAAACGCACCAAAAGATTTCTTGAATGAAGATATCTTCTCCTCTAAGTCAGTTTTAACCGAAGCAGAAAGTATAGAAATCAAATCAAGTTTATCGTCGGGACTGAGGTTCTCTAAAAGAGCAACATATCCGTCAACTATTGTCGAATTACTATTTGTTGTTGTCATACTTTAAATTTAAGAAAGATTCTTGAAATTGGTAAATGTTGAGCCTTGATGAATGCCGCTCTTGCATGGCCACTAACGGGCCGTGTATTGGCGATGGCAGGGCAATTTATAACTTTCAGCCCGAACGTCAGTCCAGTAAACGAACAAAAAGTTGAGATTTTTATTCTGTTGCTCAATAGAATATTTTCAGCTCGGGACTGCTGCCGAATAGCGAACAAAAAGCTGATAAAATGCACGTCAGCCCTGCTATTGCCAATGCGAATGTTGTATGCCGTTTAGTTTGTCCTTGTCATGTTTGTTCAAATATTGTGTCGAAATTCTGTTCTCCGGTTTGTGATCAAAAGTGTATAAAGCCAATAGAAAAAATACTTCTATGGGTTTCATTGCTAAATAAACAACGTCAGAAATATATTTGTTATGGAAAATGTGGTAATGTTTATGAATAACATTTCCTACTTTATTGTATTTCTTTCTGATGACTTTATGAAGTGATGGGAATTTCTCTTCAATTAATTCTTCAAACGCATTTGAAATAAGCAGTTGACGGTTACATATAATTCTATTTCCATTTCGCTCACCATATCTTTTTGGTTGCACTATTGCTTTATGTCCGTTAGCTCCCACAGAACATAAAAAGTGTCCACCACATTCAACGTTGTCGCACATATAATCAAGTTGGGAAAAGCCGTGCTTATATGTATCTGTAAGGGCTTTTATGATGCTGTCTGGTCTCTGTCCAAAAAGGATAAGAAATAATGAAAGCAAAACGATGAAAGGAACAAGCAGGATTGCCAAAATTGGATATTTCAAAACCGGTTGAAGTTTTAAAATAAAAACACTTATTCTTCCTAAAAATCCGTTTGCAGGAACATCGTTTTCTTCAAAATATTCTTTGAGTTGCTTTTGCTTTTCTGTCAAAACAATAAGCAATAACATAATTATAGGAATGTTACCAAAAAGCCACCAAATGTAACCTTCGTCAATTGTAGTGAAATGCTTGCAGAATATGATGTTCAGGATAAGGCCTAAAATCAAAAAGGAATTCAAAACTAATTCTGAAAGTGGCGGTAGCAGGTTCTCTCTAAAAATAGTTATGATATAAGCACCTGTATAAAAAATAATCAGCGTGTAAATTCCAATTCTATTTCCTGGTGAGAAAACAGCACTGTCTGAGCAACAATCATTTTTATTTGGCAAATCCATGAAAGAAAGAAATAGCGTTGGCAGAATGACAACTGTCCAAATTTGTATAACTCGCCATAACTTTCTATTTGTAACAATATGACCTGTGGTCAAATACCCGATGAAGTTAACAAGAACGAAAACACTTGAAATTAAAGTCAGTATTATTGGTGTCAGTATTATTGGCATAGTTAGTTTCTGTCAAATGGCATACAACATTAAGAAAAGTATCCGCAAAGCCCCCGATAAAAGCCCCGTAATCAATAGA
>JBIQMB010000215.1:0-6016 GCA_044463745.1 Chitinophagaceae bacterium
GCTCAAAAACCGTTCACTTTTCTGCATCCACATTTCAAATTGTTCTATATCATCGCTGGTGGCTGCCCCCTCTACCACCTGGTTCATAAATCGTAGCTGCTCATCTGATATTTTAACCTGGTCAAAGGAGCATACCTCTGACAGGCTGATTTGTTTTTTGCCGGTGTACACAAATAATAAATGCCCGGTGATTGCCCGGGGCAATTCGATAGGTTTTACGATCCGTTTCTTCGCTCCATTCCGGGTCTCTATTTTGTAAATAAATGGCGCACCGGCAGTAGCAGCAGCAATATCAAACCCCGACCCTTTAAAATACTGGTTCTGAAGTGAATAGGGATCAACTCCCGACCACTGGCTTAGCAATGATAGGAAGGTGGAACTGGTACCGAGGCCGTATTTCCGGTCAAAATCGATATCGAAGCGGAAATGTTTTCCGGCTATTTCAATTGCCGGCTGCTGCCTGAGGATGTAAGATAATAGTTTCACCACGATCCCCGCTTTATCCGAATCAGTTGCGTTCAGGATTTCCAGTGTGGGCGACAATTCTATTTTTAACCAGGGTTCATCTTTCTCAAAGCAATCCCAGATCAGGTTATCTCCACTGTGAGAGGAAACCATAAGCGATTGTGAATAATGCAGGGGGAGAGCCATGGATTGGGCACCCCTTAAAACAAGGTATTCTCCGAACAATAAAAGTTTTCCGTAGGCAGAGTATTTTGGTGTGCTCATTTTGTCCTTGTAGCCGGTTTAGGATCCCAACTTTCAATTAATTGCCTTACAGCGTGAACCGAAACCGTTTTATCTTTGAAATGGTTAACCACTTCATTTTTTCTTTCATCCGGCACGCCAAATTGCTTCAGGATGTTAAGCAGATGCATTTTCATATGCCCTTTCTGAATACCAACAGTTACCAATGATTTGACGGCTGAGAAATTATTAGCCAGGCCCGCTGCTGCGGCGATCCCCATAAGCTCTGCGGCTGATGGATGACCGAGTAATTCATGGCTGAGTTTTACCAGCGGATGCAGATTGGTTAATCCGCCAACTACACCAAGTGCCAGTGGGATTTCGAGGACAAATCTGAAGATGTCATTTTCGATTTCCACACGGGTTAGGGGCGAATAATGGCCCGATAAAGATGCATAGGTATGCGCGCAAGCTTCTACAGCCCTGAAATCATTTCCGGTGGCCAGTACAACGGCATCCACGCCATTCAGGATTCCTTTATTATGTGTGGTTGCCCTGAAAGGATCGGACTCAGCTACTTTAACCCCCAGCCTGAACCGGCGTACAAATTCCTGTCCCGTCATTCCCGGCACAATATCATCCAGGTCATTCACCGGTGCTTCCACATAACATTTTACCCGGCAGTTTGGTGTCAGGTTAGAAAGGATGCACATAATTACTTCAAGCCCGTCTTCGGTAAACTCACGTTGTGCTGCATGCCAGCTTTTAAAGCTTTTGGCAAATTGCTCAAGGCATGAGTTGATGAAATTGGCACCCATCGAATCGATGGTTTCAAAAGTGCAGTAGAGCTGCATTAAGCCGGGTTCTTTATCTGTAAGATCGCGGATTTCAATATCAAGAATACCACCACCACGCTTGATCATATTTTCTGTAATATCAAAGGCGTCCTTGATCAGTTTTTCTTTCAGTTCCGGAAATTTTTGTTTTAAAATCTCCTTGTCATCATGCCATAAAAAATGAACCTGACCTATTTTTTCGGTATCAATTATTTCTGTTTTAAATCCTCCGCGCGAGAACCAGAGTTTGGCACTCTTGGCTGCTGCTGCCACAACCGAGCTTTCTTCTATAACCATCGGAACAGTATATACTTTTCCATTGAGCAGAAAATTAGGTACAACGCTGTAGGGCAAATGGAAATTCGAAATTGTATTCTCACTAAATTCCTCAATCATTTCCTGTATTTTCGGGTCAGGATGATGGAAGCTCTTGTAGATGCTTAATGCGTTTTCACTGTCACTTATCTGGTCAGCTACAATGGCCAACTTTTCATCTCTGTTCTTTTTTGAAAACCCCTGAATAAGGTGTGATTTTTCCATTATCTGTCTTTTATTTTTAAATATGTTCTGGCAAGCAAAAGGCCTTGTGTTTGATAGTATGCATACTCATCCAGCGCTTCCTGCGATTGCATGGCGTATTTCAATAAACCGGAGGCCTGTCCATAGATCGCATTCACCTTTGATTTCTGAATAAAATAATATCCGTCTAAAAAATCCCGGATTCCGCCACTGACAATAACGTTATTACATAACTTACCGGTACCTAATACTTCGGAAAGCCGGTTAAGGATGGTAATCATTTCTTCCGCTGTTTGGCCAACTCCCACGAACGACCGCATAAATTTGCTTTTAGCCTCGTCGCGATCCAGTTCTATCTTTGAAAAATTAGTACCTCCGGCTGCAGCAAATTCAATAGCCATTAATGGCAGCATCAGCAAAGCCCGCATGCTTTCGGGTCCGAATCCCTGACCCACCTCTTTAATAATGAGCGGAGCCGACGAAGTTTTTTGAAGAAACCGCTGGATGGTGATTAAGGGAGAATTTTTCAATCGGTCGCCTTCGGGTTGCATCCATTCCTGCAAAGGGTTAACATGGATAATGAAACCGTCTGCATTCAGCCTTTCGCGAAGTCCGGTCAATTTGTCAATCGATCCTTCAGTGAGCCATTTTTCAATCTGCGCAATGCCAAAATTGAGATAGAAGGGCACATCATCGCCCATGAATTTTCGTAAGTCAAAATCCTTTTCTTTGGAAGGGTCCTCTATTGCAATACGGGCTGAACCCACCCCCATTCCCAGTCCGTATTTTCCGGCGGTAGTGGCCAGTCGTTTATTGATCTCGTTGGTTTTATCTGTGCCGCCCGTCATGCTCGATATCCAGATCGGAAACTTCATGGTCTTGTTTCCGAATGAAGTTTCCCAGGTATCATTTTCCTTAGGGTGAGCTGTTAACATGGGCTCATAATAAAACCGCGGATCTGTTTCTCTGATTTGAGACTGAAGAGCCAGATCCACATGGCTGTCCTTCCGCGAAGCAGTTTGCTGCGCGCCCTGTAATTCTTTCTTTGATGGATCGGTCATAAAGCCGGAAATTTAGATGAGCATTCTGAAGGAGCCCTTTTATTTCACACAATAAACCGGATAAGCACAAAAGGCTGTAAAACCTATATAGAAAGCCGAAATCCGGATGCACGAAAAGGAATGAGCACCAACAGGGTAACGGCTACAAAATTAAGGTATGGCAAGGTAACGAGAAAATATGATGGAATCGGAATTAGTATATTGAATATTGAAAAGCACTAAACATTTCCTGAAACTCAATCATTAACCATTGCAGGATCAAATGTAAAATCATTTCTCGTGTCATTTAAATCATAAAACAAGCCCTGGGGTATCCAGTTAAAAGGATCACTTGATAAATTAGGATTAAAATTCTCTTCCACATCCAAGTCGGGTTCCTCATATCCATTTGCATCACTTTGTCCGGTGCTGCTGCGGAGGCACCTGTAGGAGTTTCTTTGCCAGAAGTTGTAACGTATGAGATAACCCAAGTCTTTTCAATATGAAAAAACGTTCGTAAGTATTCTATTAATAAACTTTAAAAGCGTATCCATGTTCTCTTCCAAATTTATTTAATATATAATTCGTTTTCCATTCATTCATCAAATAAAAATGTTGATTTGTAGAAGTAATTGAAATATTAAATGCCGCCTTTTCACAGTTCTTTCCTTTTTTTCGTCCATTACTTAATCCCTTACCAATTGCTAAAATGTATCTCCCTTTTTTTTGAGGTATCAATCCGATCTTCAATCCGTATTTTCCAATGATTTCGCCATAGGTCAACTGTTGTACACCATCTGGCCTGGGGATCGATCTATCGTTATATATTTTGCCCTTTATAGACACATAATCAAAATCGAACGCAGCATCCCTGGCAATAGTATCATTTAGAGGTAAACTACTTACAGTTAGGGTACTTCCGATTCCTTCGGAATTACTGTAATCTATCACCTGACTGGTTCTCTCATCCATTAGGTTAGTCTGGAACACCGATTCTAAATATAAAGTGTCACCGATTTGAATACTGTCTTTATCGGGCACCATCCAGGCATGCACCTTAAAGGACAGGTTGGCTTCAACGCAAGGTTTGGGGCAACCGCTGTTAATCATTGCGATAGATATTAATCCGATGGCTGGAAATATTTTTTTCATGCTTTTAATTTTATTTGTAATATGCCTTCCTATTATATATCTCTCTCTCATTTTTTATAAAATGATAAGTGTGCTTGCATTCATAATCTGAAATCTGGTCAAGTTGGGATTATTAACCTATCTGAGACGTTCTTATATTTCTTCTTTTTTAATACACTTTGAAGGCATACAATTTAGAAAGCGCCCTATCCGTCAATTCGAAGTCCGGCCTCCATTGTTTGTGGAGATACTCATGATGGGCCGTTCCATAGAGCGAAATATTGAAAGCGGCTTTTTGGCATTTCTTACCTTTTACAAATCCCACCCCATCACCAATACCCAATGCAAATACGCCTTTCTCTTTAGGTATGATTGCTATTTTCACTTCGTAATGGTCCCCAACTTCCTGATACTTTAGTTGCTGGACAGTTTCCGGACTTGGAATATCAGTTGCGTTATAAATGTTGCCTGTAATGGAATGATATTCAAAGTCCTCAACCGCCCCTGCCGCAGTTATCTGTCCGGCAATCAATTGCCCGATACCTAGAGTGCTGCTAATCTCAGCATTTGAAAAATTTATTCTTTTTTGGCTCATTTCATCCATTAAATTTATTGAGAAAGAAGATATGAGCATGATTGTGTCACCCACCTTGAGACTATCAGCGTCGGGGATAATTTTAGTTGAGACCTGAAATGCATAATCAGACTCTATACAGGGTTTAGGACAGCCGGTAATTGCCGCGCATAAAACCAAAAGAATTCCAAAATTAAATGTCTGCTTCATACTCTTCTCGTTTTAAGATTAATAATGATATTCAGCAAATAATTGTGAAACGTTTATTGACGTTGGATTGCTGGTAATCGCCAATAGATTCGTCTTATAGACTTGCAAATTGTAGATATTGTTGCTAAATGCATTGAACATTTGAGCGTTTGAATACCCTGCTACATTATCATCTACTGGTGCGGACGGCTTCAACTCATTTGCAGGATCCCATAAATCATAAAACAGACCTTGGGGTATCCATTCGAAACGATCTGCCGTTAAATTTGGATTGAAATGTTCCAGCACATCCAAATGAGGATGGTGGGTGCCATGAGTACCACACCAAACAGTACCGGGAAGGTTATCCTGCTCGCTCTGGCAACTGGCTGTGATGCCATACTGTAAATTCGCCATGTAATGTCCTATGTAATACGCCCATCCTTCACCGAGAGCTATGATAGGAGAAAATGTGGGGTTAGTGCCATCGCCATAGGGCGCATATCCGGATAACAAATTGGAAACGTTTGCCATGAGTACCATATTGACAAAGGTCGTATACCAGGCGTTACCCAATTTTTGATAATGTGCCGCATGGGTCAATTCATGATACATAGTCTCCTTGACTCTGTCAGACTCCATCGTGGCTAACCTGGCAAAGCTGTAGGATGCAGTAATATCAATTTGTTGCTTTAGGACGAATGCCACACCAGCGACAATTGCTACCGGAGCGCCGAGGAATGATGTGATAAACTCCGCTGGAAGATCATTAACCGCTCTTTTAGCGAACATTGGTGCTGAACCACCACCTCCCCAATTTGTCAGGATTATTTTCAACCCCTGAGGCGGCAGGCCGATGTTTTCTGCAGAAGCAAACGTTCTGTACTCCTGGGCGGCATTGAGAGCTGTGGCACCTACCCAATAGCTGTTGCCTTTGGCACCGCGATCGGTATATGTGATGAAAGTTCTTTCGATTGCGGATTTGTCCCCACTAAAAACGCCTAAGGTCGCTTTTATCGGAAAAAGCATTTGCCATAACC
>JBIQMB010000216.1:0-5995 GCA_044463745.1 Chitinophagaceae bacterium
TACCTATCAGAAAAGGAAATAAAACAGCAGCGCAAACTATTCTTAAATCATAACTCAGTCCCAGCAAAAAAGGTTGGGCGAACTGAGAAATGGAGGTCTCCGGTGCATGAAAGCGGTAAAAAAATACCACACGCATCAGGGTCATAAAAATCAGGAACGCAATACCGATGATTCCGCACCATGCGAATAAACGAGAAGCATTAACTTTTTTCATGTAGTTATGTTGTCCGGCGCTCAAAATTAAGCCTGCGGAATGAATTTTCTTTTTTGGCGAATTGCCAGGGATAAATTGAGCAGCTTTATTTACTTAGCCCATGACGATTCGCCTGTATTTCAAAATTTAAAATGCGCTCAAAATTAAATATTTCAATTGGTTAGTAAAGGAATGAATAATTTTGCCAAAATGTTTTTGAAAATTAATAACGCATCCTTTTTACCTGCCGGCCTTGTGGATTTTGACAAATCTTTATTTCATAAAATCAACGGGCAATGGCATACAAAATTTCTGGATACGGTTCTACCTTTGGTCAGAGAGCCAACCTTATGGGTGCCTTTTTATTTCTTTCTTATTATCTTTATACTGATTAATTTCAAATGGCGTGGTTGGGTATGGATATTGTTTACACTTTTATTAATTATGGTTTCTGATTTTACAAGCAGTTCTGTTATAAAAGAAATTTTCCCGCGATTACGGCCATGCCGCGATCCGGAAATAGCCCACAGCATTCGCTTTATTGTCAAATATTGCCCTTCCAGTTCCAGCTTTACCTCTTCTCATGCAGTCAATCATTTTGCAATTGCAACTTTTATTTATATGACCTTCAAGAATGCGCTGAGCCATAAGTGGGCGCTGGTGTTTTTATGGGCGATGATGATAAGTTATGCCCAGGTTTATGTAGGTGTTCACTTTCCCGTGGATGTGATCGCCGGTGCCATTTTTGGCATTGCAATCGGATTCGGAATTTCCACGTTATTTAATCGGTATGTCAAATTACCGGCTCTTCAATAATTATTAAAATTTATGTTCGAGGTTTTTATTATAGCTTTACTGATCATCCTGAATGCCTTCATAGTCCTATGTGAAACGGCCTTGATCTCTGCCAAAAGATCAAGGCTCGAAGCAGCGGTTAATAAAGGAGACGCAAAGGCAATCGTTGCATTGCAGCTCAAGAACAATCCTGATATATTTTTATCTACCACCCAGGTTTTCATCACACTCATCGCTATATTGACCGGTGTTTACTCAGGCGAAAAATTCAGTTCGCACCTGTCACCTTATCTGGAAAGAATAGGAGTTTCTGCGGCCTATTCATCTTCGCTGTCTATTTTATTCATCGTTATTATTGTCACTTTTTTTTCCATTCTCTTTGGCGAACTTATCCCAAAGCGACTGGCCATTATGAATCCGGAAACCATAGCAAAAAATGTAGCGCGACCCATAAAATTCCTGAGTACTATTTCGTACCCGCTGGTATGGCTGTTGAGCACGCTTAACTCCGGTATATTCAAGGTTTTGAATATACAGGCTTCTTCTGAAAACCAGGTTACGGAAGAAGAAATCAAGGCCATGATTCATGAGGGAAGTGAAATAGGAACCATTGAGGAAGAAGAGAAGGATATCATCGAGCGGGTGTTTCATCTGGGCGATAGAAACATTACCTCACTTATGACTCACCGTACGGATATTGTGGGGTTCGAAATAAATGAATCGCGCGAAGCGGTACGATCAAAAATCGAAGAATTTTACCATTCCGTGTATCCGGTTTGCAGGGGAAGTATTGATGATATTGAAGGGGTAATCCATGTAAAAGATATTTATTTGTACCCTGACAAAACCCTGGTAGAGCTGATGCGCAAGCCTCTTTTTGTTCCTGAAAACAATAGTGCTTATCAGGTTTTGGAAAAAATAAAGAACACCCGCATTCACCATGCCTTTATTGTGGATGAATACGGGAGCTTGCAGGGAATGATAACGGCCAGAGATATTCTACGGGCCATAGTAGGGGAGATGCCGGAAGATGAAGATGATGAATATGAAATTATTGAAAGAAAGGATGGCAGTTATATGATTGATGGTCAGATTCAGTTTTATGATTTTCTGACCTACTTTAATAAAACGATTTGGATAAGTGAAGGTGAGAATGAATTTGACACGCTTGCCGGATTCATACTTCATGAACTGGAAAGAATTCCGACAGAAGGAGATACTTTTGAATGGAGAGGTTTTGATTTTGAGATAGTAGATATGGATGGTCAGCGAATTGATAAGGTGATTGTACAGGCAAATGAAGAGATAAAGAAGGGCATGGAAGATGACTAAAACTGATAAAAAATTAAACCTACGGTAAATGAAGAAAGGATTATTATGGCAATTGGCTCTTATTTTCTTATGGACAGCGATCGGCTGTTCTCCCAAAATATCGCCGCTCAATCCGGGGCTCGAGGGCGCACCGTCCACTTCATATAGCCATCCGGCATGGAGCAGCCGCACGAATGTTTATGAAGTGAATGTACGACAGTTTTCGGAGGAGGGAACTTTTGCGGCTTTTGAAAAGAGTTTGCCGAGATTAAAAGAAATGGGTATTGAGATTTTATGGTTTATGCCGATCACACCTATAGGGCTGGTTGATCGCAAAAATGATGAATCCGAACTGGGCAGCTACTATGCAGTTAAAAATTACAAGCAGGTAAATCCGGAGTTCGGTACAATGAACGATTTTAAGTCGCTGGTAAAAAGAGCGCATCAAATGGGCTTCAAAGTAATTACTGACTGGGTTCCGAATCATACAGCGCCTGATAATCCGTGGATGACAAAACATCCGTCCTTTTACCAGCATGATAGCCTGGGCAATGTTGTGATACCATTCGACTGGACTGATACAAGACAGCTTGATTATTCTAACTTTGAAATGCGCGATTCAATGATTGCTGCGATGGAATTCTGGCTCAAAGAAACGGATATTGATGGCTTTAGGTGCGATGTTGCTCATCATGTTCCCGACGATTTTTGGAAGGAATGTATCAGCCGATTAAAAAAGATTAAGAATGTTTTTATGCTGGCTGAGGGAGAAACACCCGGGTTGCACTATGCCGGGTTTGATGCTACCTATACCTGGAGCCTGATGCGGCCCATGCAGGATGTGTATGATGGAAAAGAGAATCTGGCTTATTTTGACTCTGTCATCAATCATAATATTCGGGTTTATCCCAGAAATGCAATGCGGCTTTTCTTTACCACCAATCATGATGAGAATAGCTGGAACGGTACAGAGTTTGAAAAATACGGTGACGCCTATAAAGCCTTTGCTGTATTTACCCAAACCATGTATCAAAGTATTCCTTTGATTTATAATGGTCAGGAAGTTCCGAACAAGAAACGATTGAAGTTTTTTGTGAAGGATCCCATCCAGTGGACAAGCTATGAAATGCAGCCTTTTTATACCACCTTACTTCATTTGCGTAAGAAGAACAAAGCGCTGGATGCGGATGCGGATTATCTGAAACTTGCTACCGGCAATGATTTGGCCATCTTTGCTTATCTACGGCAGAAGGGAAATAATAAAGTTTTGACCGTATTGAATCTCAGTTCAGAGCCTCAGCGTTTTACTATTGATAACAAGACCTCTTTTGGTAAAGCAACGGAAATTTTCACCGGGCAATCAGTTAGATTGACCGATAATTTTGTTTACGATTTACCAGCCTGGGGTTACAGTGTTTATGAATATTAATGGATGAAATAACCCGTCACAAATGAATTAAATACAGCAACTAATAAATAAAACAGGCTTCAGAGTTTTAATACCTAAAGCCTGTTTTTATGTCGGGATGACAAGATTTGAACTTGCGACCCCACGCCCCCCAGACGTGTGCGCTACCGGACTGCGCTACATCCCGATTCAGAGCGGCAAATTTAAGGGCAAATTTGTAATAAAGGAATTACAATTATTAAATCTTTTAGAAAATAAGCTTTGTCTCAGCTATAATAACTGTTTAGGCCTTACGGGGCGTGAATTACAGGTTGAAGAATGTATATTTTGCAATTTGCTATCAGCTCGAAAACATGAAAAAAAGCCACGGGCATAGTTGACCGATCTATTGCTTCACCCATTCATTAAGCAATTTCACACTTTCTTCAAATGAAGTATGGTGATGTGCATTTAATCCTACATTTCTGGCACTGTCAACCAGCATCTTCCGGTCATCGAAATATAAACACTCCGAAGCTTCGGCCTGGGCAACGCCAACAGCAAGAGTAAAAATGCCCGGATCAGGCTTACGCATTCCCACTTCGCACGAAGAAATAAATGCATCGAAAAAACGGTGTAAATTAAACTTTTGAATGCGGTACTGATTGAGTTCCCGCGGTTCATTATTGATTGAAATGACCTTAACCTCTGGATGTTGTTTTTTCCAGTCTATCATGTAAGGGAGCATATCAGGTAGCTGTACAGATTGTGCATACATAAAGTCTATAAACTCCTCTTTTGAAAAAGGACGAGGCTCAAAAAAGATTACCACATCCAAATAATCAGAAAGGCTGATTTTACCTATTTCCCATGTGTTGAAAAGAAAGTCGTGTCTGTGTTTTGTTGGTTCGTAATCGAACTTAAACACTTTGCTGGCTTCTTGCCGGCTCTCATGTCCCCAGCCATTGGTAAGCAATACACCTCCGACGTCTGAGAATAAAAATTTTGTTTTTTGCATAATTATTTTTCGAGTAAGGCTACTTTATTTAGTCTCCGCATATGGCGTGCAAGACCAGAAAATTTCGATTTCAGGAAGGTGTCCACCAGTTCACGCGCCGAGGCATATCCGGTCACACGTCCGCCCATACAAAGCATATTCATGTTGTCATCTTCCACTCCCTGATGTGCAGAAAAATTTTCGTGAATAAGTGCTGCTCTTACATTGTGTATTTTATTTGCGGCAATGGAGGCCCCGACTCCGCTTCCGCAAATTGCTACACCTCTTTCAATTTCCTGATCCGAAATGGCCTTTGCCAGGGGTATTACAAAGTCGGGATAATCATCATCATTGTTCCATTCGTGGGCTCCGAAATCTTTTACGGTATAACCCTGCTCCATTAAATAAGCTTTAATGTTTTCTTTAAGATCAAATCCACCATGATCTGCTGCTAATCCTACTGTCATTTTTTTTTATCAAAGTTCGGAAAAATAGCTTTAAGTCGGAAAGCCTAAAAAAATGAAATGAAAAATGAGAAGCCATCAGGGAAACTTTGGGAATCAACCCGTAGCAAAACAACCTGAAACGATCAATTAACGGGTGTTCGCTTTGCTGGTTCCCGCAGACGTATTTCTGTGCAGGATTTCTAATCCTCTGGAGAAACTCTCACACAGATACTGAATAAAAGTCTCCCGCAGATTTCGGGGATTCTCGCAGAATTTTTCCCTGCGGGAAAAAAGAACTCTTACACTTTGTTAGTTCTCAAAGATATTTATGTGCCGGATCTTTTAGCCTCTGAAGAAACTATCCCACAGATATTGAAGAGAAAGTCTCCCGCGGATTTCGGGGATTTTCGCGGAGTTTTCCCTGCGGAAAAAAAAGAACTCTTCCACTTTGTTAGTTCTCACAGATATTTATGTGCCGGATCTTTAATCCTCTGGAGAAACTCTCACACAGATAATGAAGAAAGTCTCCCGCGGATTTCGCTGATTTTCGCAGAACTTTTCCCTGCGGGAAAAAAAACTCTTGGCTTTGCTGGTTTCACACAGAAATATTTCTGCGTTGATCCGCGGGACAAAATTTCTTGCCAGGTTTCTGACCAGTTAGTGCGAAAGGGTCTCCCGCAGACTTCACTGATCTTCGCAGAATTTTCCTTGCGGGTAGGAAGACCTCTTGCGCTTTGCTGGTTCCCACAGACACATTTCTGTGCCGGATTTCTAATCCTCTGGAGAATCTCTTCCACAGACGCTGAGAGGAGTCTCCCGGTAGAGTAGAAAGGGAGCAAGATAATCATCTTGCCCCTTCCCCTCAT